>CACZSV010000195.1 GCA_902783925.1 uncultured Coriobacteriaceae bacterium | reverse complement strand
GGTTGTGGACGCGTTTGCGGTTGCCTGAAGCATCTTGTCCGCTGCCGTGACTCCTAGAGCAATAACGCCAACAGCGGCAATTGTGTTTACGCCCGTGCTGATGGCCTTGCGCCGAGCAGGGTTGTAAGGCACTTTGAATGCAGAAAAGAGGAAGACCCAGTGCATGGCGAGGTGCACGACCACCAGCGCGCATAATGCATACGCCGAAGCGGTGTGGGCAAGCGACCAGATCGCATACGCGCCAAAAGGCCATGTGAACCCTGCAGATGCAAGAATGTTGCTAATTGCTATGGAGCTTACCGCAAGCACGAGGGTGGCTATAGCGAGCAATATGCCAACGACTGCAAGCGCAGTTCGATGGGCTGTGAGCTTGCCGCTTTTCGCGACACGTGCTGTCTTTTTAATCCATGTGATCGATAGCAAAATGTGGATGAGCACTGTGACAAAGAAGGCGAACCCGACGATTTCATGAAGCATTTCGCCGGTAAGTTGGATGAACATCTCGAACACAATCATCACGGTGAGAAGTGCATCAATCGCAACACGAACTGCTTTCTTGCGATTCATCGGGCCTCGTCTTTCTTAGTGGTGGGGGAAGATGATTGCAAGATACATGCATCGCCTGAATTTTTCCTGAAGACATGTGTGATGTTCAACAAATGTTTGCTCAGATCTGAGCCGCGTGGAGATCATACAATATTTGACATCCCTGTTGACTCGTCGGGAAAAGCTAGCTGCGCTTTATGGAAAATCATTCTCATTTGTCATAATAGCATAATAGCGAGCAGCACCGTTTGGCTAAACTAGGATTGACCGTTTCTTCGAACTTATGGCGTTCTAATGGCGTTCAAGCGCGCTAAGATTGGAACAAGCCAGAAGAAAGGCGCGATGTGCATTCGATTAGAACCAAAATAACAGCCATGACCGTGTGCGTCATCGTTGTCGCCGTGGGCATCGCCGCTTTCCTCGGTGTTACCGCCATGCAAAATATCGGTAACCGCGACGCGAACCAGACCTTGCTCCTGCTGGGCGAAAGCGGGCAAAAAAATCTCAACTACTATTTCGACGGTGTCGAGCAATCGGTGGGGATGGTCTCGGAATACGTGGAGTCCGACCTAAGCGGATTGGATGATGAAGAGCTGCAAAAGCACCTCGACCGGGTTAGCGATTACTTCCAGACGCTAGCGTACAAAACCGACGGCGTGCTGACCTACTATTACCGCATTGACCCGGCAGTGTCGAAGAACGTGAAGGGCTTCTGGTACGTAAATCTCGACGGCAACGGGTTCCAGAAACACGAGGCAACAGACATCTCGCTCTACAACACCGATGACACCTCGCAGCTTGTGTGGTTCACCGTCCCTAAGGCAACTGGAGCCGGTGCCTGGCTTTCGCCTTACGTCACCGACAATCTGAACATGCGAGTGATTTCATACAACATTCCAGTTTATTTCTCCGGGCAGTTCATCGGCGTCATCGGCATCGAAATCGACTACTCCACTATGGCTGACCAGGTTGACAACATCACGTTGTACAAAAACGGCTACGCCTTCCTCAACGACGCCGACGGAAATATTGTCTATCATCCGCGCATGGACGTCACCGCCATGGATGTGAAGCCCCAGGTCCCAAGCGAGCTTATGAGTTCAGACAAGTTCGTTCGGTACGTATTCGAAGGTGTCGAAAAACAAGCCGTCTGGCTGCCCCTCAACAACGGCATGCGCTTGAACGTCACTGTCCCTGTGCAAGAGATCAACGCCGGCTGGCAGAACTGGAGCACCGGGGTCGCTATCTTGTCCGTCATCCTCCTGCTCGCTTTCGCCTTTCTCATCGCGGTTATCGTCGGGCGAATCACGAGTCCTCTGCGAAATCTCACGAAAGCCGCCGAGCAGATTAGCGAAGGCCATTACGACTGCGACCTGGATTACGACAAGAAAGACGAGGTAGGCGTACTCACAAACACATTCAAGAAGGTCATCTCGGACCAGAACACCCATATCGGGAATCTCAACGATATGGCCTTCGTGGATGCGCTCACGGGGCTCAATAACCGCATGGCCCTCAGACGCGATTACGATTCGTATCTGGGCCATCAGGTTGCCGTGATGATGCTGGACCTGGATGATTTCAAGGTGATTAACGACACGCGTGGCCACGACGAAGGCGACCGCATTCTCAAAGAGACCAGCAAGTTGCTTGCAGAGACGTTCGGCAAGAACCGATGCTACCGATACGGCGATGACGAGTTTCTCGTTATCGTGCCAGACGTTTCGGTATCGGAGTTCCGCAAGATGATGGATTCCATGGATGGAAATTTGCCCGCCATAGACGCCGACACCAATGCCAGCTTCTCCGTCGGATTTGTGCATGAGATGTTGGACGACCCCGATACGCTGCGAACGCTCATCTCAAGAGCCGACGAAAAGATGTACGAGGTGAAACGGGATAAAAAGCGCTTGCTGGAGGCCACGCGCGAAATGTCGCAGCCCCAGATGAAGGCTACAGAGTACACCGTCGAGGAGATGAGGGGGTTCCTGACGGAGATGTCCGATAAGTATTCCCTCGCCCGCGTGGTAGACCCGATAGAATGCCGCATCATCGAGCTTCAATCCGATGGCGGCATCAACATGAACGAGAGCTGTTACGGTATTTGGAACGCGGAGCAGAAATGCATCAACTGTTCGAGCGCAGCGGCCTGCAGAACCGGGTGCCGGCAAGAGAAGACGGAACGTTTCCAAGATAGCTTCTACTTCATCCAGTCGAATCCCGTGAAACTGAGACTCTCTAACGGAAGCGTGCACGATGCAGTTGTAGAGCTGGTGAACGTCGAAGACGAAGGTGAAGTCACGGCAAACGACAGAAAGTCGGAGAACGTTGGCAATCGGGCTGCCCACTATCTCGCCCATCACGACAGCCTTACGAATGTGCTGAATGCGGACGCGTTCTACGAGCTGTCCCGCGAGATGATAAAGAACAGGCCTGATATCTCATGGACGATGGTCACCAGCAATATCATGAACTTCAGGTTGGTGAACACACTGTTTGACGTCAAAAGGGGCAACGAGATTCTCGTAAGAATGGCGTCCATGCTTAAAGAGATCTCGGAAAATGCCAGAGGCCTGTGCGGACGTCTTGGCGGAGACCAGTTCGCAGTGCTGATCCCCAGCGCTATGTACGCGGAGGAGTCGTTCTCCCGTACCGCCTGGGACCTTGCGAAAACCTACAACAGCGGCTTGTATGCGCTTTACATCCATTTCGGCATCTACAAGGTCGACGACCCCTCAATCCCGGTGTCCGTCATGTGTGGACGTGCGAACTCGGCTCTACGCACAATACGAGAAGACATGACGCGCGTGGTGGCGTACTTCGACGACGGAATACTCCAGAAGACCCTCCTCGAGCAGGCGGTGATCGGTGGCTTCGACGAGGCTTTGAACAACGGGCAGTTCGAGATACACCTACAGCCCCTGGTCAGAGAAGACGGCAGCGTGATCGGCGCAGAAGCGCTGGCGAGGTGGTGCAAACCCGATGGCACGATGCTCATGCCAAATGACTTCATCGAAACTCTGGAGACCGCAAGCATGATCCATAGGCTCGACAGGCACATATGGGAGCTTGCCGTGAAACAGCTCAGCGCGTGGAAGGCACTGGGAAAAGAAGACCTGACCATCTCCGTAAATGTCTCAGCGAAGGACTTTTACAGCCTCGATGTTGCCGATGTCCTATCGAATCTCGTCGACGAGTTCGACGTGAACAGCCGCTTGCTCAGGCTGGAAATAACAGAGACTGCTCTTCTCGGCAATCCAGAGCAATGCGAGGCCATCGTCTCGAAGCTCCGACAAAAGGGCTTCCTCGTGGAGATCGACGACTTTGGGAAGGATAATTCGACGCTGGGTCTTTTGAAAGATATAAACGCCGACGTTCTAAAGATCGACAAGAGCCTCGTATGCGAATTACAGGACAACAAACGCAGCAAGGCGATCTTGGAATCTTTGGTTGGCATGGCAGAATCCCTGGGGATGGAGGTAATCGCCGAGGGTGTGGAAACCGAGCAGCAGCTTCACGCGCTTTCGGAAATGGGCTGCAGCCAGTTCCAGGGCTTCTATTTCTCCAAACCGATTACCGTTGATGTATTCGAGGCTCGGTTTTTCGAGAAAAAGATATCTTAACGGCGCATTTCACGCTTCAATGTTCTTGCATGGCTGCAAGACGGCAGCTTGCTACCGGTGCGGTTTGAGCCAGTCGAGGTATTCGTTGCCTGCATCCTGCGGCACGTCGATGAGGCGTGCCATGCTGCTTCGCGTTCCGGCTGCCGTCACGGCCTGAATCGTCGAAAGCGAGAGTCTGCGCTGGAACGGGTTGCTGCGGGTGTTGCCTGACTGCAGCTTTTGGCGCGGAATGACGCTTGTCGACGTGGAGAGGCCGTCGTTGTGTACCAGCAGGTACCATCTGTTCCATATGTAGCCGGAATGCCGTGCCCAAAACACAGCGCTCACGGCATTGCCCACGGTTACGATGATGCAAAGGGCAATGATAAGCGTAAGCGAGCCGAGCATGAAGTTTCCATACTTGCTGAGCATATCGGGGCTATTGATCACGATGACACCGGTGTTGAAGAGCGCGGCGATTATCGCCCAGCAAACCACGACCACGATTGTTATCCACAACATCCAGTTGAACCATAGGCACCTGCGGAGCACGGCACGGCGCAGCGCGGGCTTTGGAAGCGGCGTGCGTTCGCTTTTGCGTGGGCGGCTTGCGAGCTCGGGCGCAAGCCCATCGAGGATCTCGTTGACGCGGTCGATCTTCACGAACGGGTGAATAACCAGGCCCTTCGTGTTCGCCTTGGAATTATTGTTACCGGATTTTTGCTCACCTGCAGCATCGATACGGCCTAGCGAGATTTCGCAGTAGCCTATGATACGCCGAATAAACGACTGGCGTATTTCGATTGACTGCACGCGCTCGATATCGATGCCGCTGAACTCGCGTGCGAGCAGTCCGCGTTCTACCTCGATGCGCGTTCCTCGGCGTCGTGCGCGGAAGTTTCCGTACGAAAACAGCACCGTAAGCAAGCCGAACACCCATGTGATAATCGTCGCACCCGCGATGGTGGCGAAGGCGAAGCTCGCGAGGAACTTGGAAAACTCGTCCTGTGCAAGCAAGGCGAAGGCAAAGGTCATGATGAACGTAAGCGCCACGACGAAGGCGACGATGAGCGGCTTGTCGTGCGAGATGGTCGTAAGCAGCAGCTCGCGGTTCGAAAGCCCGTATTCGTGTGTGACCGGCTCCTCGCCGAACAGCGCTTCTCCTCCGTATAAGCCGCGCCAGTGCCCCACGGCTCCCACAGCGTCATCGAGTGTATTGGCTGCTTCGGCTTTAGGGGCTTGTTGCGCGGCTTGAGCATGAGGAGAGACGGGTTTCTGAGCGCTTTGCTGTGCCATGCGCTCGGCCTCGGCCTGCGCTCCCTGTGCAGAATGCGTGTCTGCTGTGGCGTTATAGGCGATTACGTTTTCGGCACCTGCGGCAACGGCAGCCTTGCGCATGAAGAGCTCGGCGCGCATGCGCTCTGCCGTCTCGAGTCGCAAATACGGAACACGCACGCCCTTGTTCGAAGAGCCGCCTGCCGAATCGACAGTTACCGTGCATACGCCAAAGAGCCGTTGGATAATCGAGGCGCGGTGGTTGACAGATTGCACGCGCGCGTAGGGAACGTGCACGCGCCGTTTTGTGATGATGCCCGAGTAGAAGCTGAATTCGCGATGGTCGAACACGTACGACATGTTCTTCCAGCTCAGGGCATACAATGCTACGAACACGGCTACCAAGACGATGAACCCGAGCACGATAGCACCGATAGCCAGGAGGGGGTTCACGCTGATTTCGCCATCCTTGATGGCGAACACGAGGTCTATGATTGGCCGGTGCCCGTTTATGAGCATGAAGAACAATGCTGCGATGACGGCGACGACGGGTGCCACATAGATATAGGAGCGATGTACCATATAGTGCTTGCCGGTCTCGAATGTTGCAACAAATGGGTTGCCATCCGGCGTGTCGTCAGCAAAGTTTAGGCTTTGTTCCTGCTGCATGACTATACATCCTCACGTGCGATACGCGCGAGCTCGGCGGCACGGTCGCGCAGCTGCTCGGCCGCCTCGATTTCGAGCCCGGGAATCTCGTGCTCTTTCGCGGCGGTTGCCACCGTCACGCTCGCGAGGCCAAATGCGCGCAGGATGGGACCTTGGCGCGTGTCTGTGTTCTGTACGCGGATGAACGGGATGGTGTAGCGCTTGCGCCAGACGATACCCTTTGCAATGTCGAGGTAGTCTTCGGATACCTCGTAGCGCCAGCGCACATAGCGGATGGGCGGCAACACGACGAGCCAGATAATGTATATGGCGAGCATGCACGCTCCGAAGATTCCGTACAGGACAGGCGCGATACCGTTGAACCCAAAGGCGATGGGCGAAAGCGAAATCCCGACGAGAATACCGATCACGGTAATCCAGATTGCGTCGTTTATGCGCCAGACCGACTTTACGCGCGGATCAAGTTTGTTTGCGGGCATGTCTTTCATGATGCTCCTCGTGCGCGAGAACAGTTTGTCTGGATCATTATATGCGTTTGTCATTGGCAGGGGGGCGCCTTGCAAGCGGTGTACAATTAACAATTGGGTGAGTCGGCATGCCGACTCACCGGCGTGCCGAACTCATGCTATTTGCATGAGAGGAATGTGCCCGAGAAATGTACGTGAGGAGTGATCTGTATGCGCTTGTTTGTAGCGGCAGAGCTGCCAAAGGAGCTGGCGGATGCGCTCGCAGAGACCCTGGCTGTTCTGCGCGGAAATGTGCGCGGACGTTTTGTCGCGCCCGATTCGCTTCATGTCACGCTTGCGTTTCTGGGTAACGTGGAATCCTCGCGGGCAGATGCTGCCGCTGAATCCCTCGAGGAAGCGTGCAGGGGTGTCAACTCATTTGACGTGACGCTCGGCGAGTTGGGTAGCTTCGGACGTCGCGCAAAGGCGACGCTTTGGCAGGGCTTTTCCGATGACGGGGATCTTCCAGAGCTTGCGCATGCGGTTCGCGAAAGCCTGCGGGCACGCGGCTTTGCATTCGACGCCAAGTCGTTCATCGCACATGTCACGCTCATGCGCTCTGCGGATCTTTCGCATGGGATGCTCGCTGCCCCGTATGTGCGCACGGGGCGTATCGACACGATCACGCTGTTCAGCTCGGACCTTTCGGCGGACCGTCCAGCATACGATCCAGTCTGCCGCGTTAAACTGCCCGAACCGCTCTGGGGCATGCAGCCCCTCGATTGATGTTCGCGCTTTTCTTAGCGTTTGTATATATTGTTGGCGTACAGTGCGCAGTGCAATGCGCGTGAGGATTCCAGTAGTGACGAGGCGCTTGATGTTTTTGTGCTTGCCGAGTTTGATAGCGCCAAAACATGGTTAGGAGCAACGATGTTTGACTTCGATCCGAATGTTTCGCAGGGTACATCTCTGGCACGCGACCACATTAAGCTAACACACGGTCCTGCACTCGATGAAAACGGCATGCTCGCGCAACGGGGCTATGCGACTTCGCTCGTGCTCGACTACGACCGCTCCCGAATTGCCGCATCCAAGCTCCGCGTCAAGGAATGGGACTACTATCTGGTAAACGACGACGATTACGCGCTCGCATTCACCATCGGCGATATGGGATATGTTGCGCTCGTTTCGGCATCGCTACTCGACTTCAGACGCAAGACGTTCATCACGCAAAGCACGATGGGCGCGCTTCCGCTCGGGCGCTTGAATATGCCGTCTTCTTCTGCGCACGGCATCACCAAGTTCGAGGACAAGCGTGCCTTCATGCGCTTTGAGGTCGCGGGCGGCATGCGCAGGCTCGCTGTCGTCTTCAAGGACTTCAAAGACGGAGCACCGCTCATCGTGGAAGTCGTGCTCGATCAGGAGCCGCGCGATTCCATGGTGATCGCCACGCCGTGGGCAGAAGACCCCAAGGCGTTCTATTACAACCAGAAGATCGTCGGCATGCGCGCGATAGGGACGATGACCCTGGGCGATATGCGCCATGACTTCAGCGATGAGAATTCGTTCGGTCTGCTCGACTGGGGGCGTGGCGTGTGGACGCGCAACAACACGTGGTACTGGGGCGTGGCGCAGGGCTGGCAGAACAATCGCAAGTTTGCGATGAACTTAGGCTACGGATTCGGCGATACGAGCGCCGCTTCCGAGAACATGGTCTTCGTCGACGGTATCGCGCATAAGCTCGGGCGTGTCGATTTTGGCATTCCGGTACGCGATGCGAGTGCCAAGACGGTAGGCGAGTACTTCGACCTCATGAGCCCTTGGCATATTACCGACGACGAAGACAGGCTCGATCTCGAGTTCGTGCCCGATATCGACAGGGTCGACTTCATCGACCTGAAGGCCGTCATTAGCGACCAGCATCAGGTATTCGGCAAGCTCACCGGCTGGGTGCTGCTCGACGACGGCACGAGGTTCGCGGTGCGGGGCCTGCGCGGGTC
>CACZSV010000194.1 GCA_902783925.1 uncultured Coriobacteriaceae bacterium | reverse complement strand
GAGATGCTTGTAGATAAGATCGCAGAGGTTTTGCACATGCCTGCTATGGCCGTTGAGGTTGGGGTCGCGTAACTCGATTACGCCGATGAGCATCTGTGCTATATCGAGTGCATTATGGCGTGAGCTCTCAACGAGTCTGAAGATGAGCGTAATGACGATGCTCACAAAGATAGAACCGCCAAACAGTATGAGGGAAAGTACGGTGTCCGCTTCTGCGCTTACCAGGGAAACGATGTAGCCGATGAGGAAGCAGGCGAGAAGGATCAGAGCCGTTATTTTCCATGCGGTAACACGTCTATCACCGAAAAGCACGTCGTTGGAATTACGCAGGAATTTGGCATATCTCCAGATATTCGTGATCATGATGATGACGCCAATGAAGATTAGTGAGGAATTGAGGAGATATAGCGAAATATAGTCCATAGTAATCCAGATACGGTTTTGTGTCTCGTATTTCTGAGAAACACCATACACCGTTAAACGCATGCGTTTAAGATTTCATTCAGACTCTATAGCATTCGATATCAAATATAGTGTTACTATGCGCATGCATTTGCAAAAGCGCGCGATGGCACCTTGCCTTGAGGGCTGTACGCGCAACGTCTTTTTCGAGTGCAATCGTTTGGCTTTGACGCCATTTTGCAATGAGCTTGTATTCTAAGAGAAACGGGACTCGCCAATGACATATCGAGAAAAACTCAAACAAGCAGATAGGGAAGCGCGTGCAGCCATCATCGGGCTCGTCGTTACAATCGTCGTGTGGGCACTACTCGGATTTGGCGTCGCGCAGACGGGCATCGTCGTGTTTTCGACGCCGCTTTGGGTAATAACGGGCTGCATAGGGACATTTGTCTGCGCTATCGTCGTCGCCATCGTGATGGCTAAGGTCGTAATGAAAGACGTCGGCTTCGACGAAGACCTCGTCTCAGAAGGGGAGGAGGCCAAAGATGCAAGGTAATCTCTTTGCGCTCATCCCGGTTATCCTCTTCCTTGTCTTTTCCCTCGGCGTAGCTGTCTACGTTCGCATGCGTGCTTCACGGGGTGCAAAAGGATTTGTTTCCGAATACTTCATTGGCAGCAGAAGCATGGGCGGTTTCGTTCTTGCCATGACGACTATCGCTACATATGGCTCTGTGAGCTCGTTTGTGGGTGGTCCCGGGCAGGCGTGGCTCGTTGGCTGGGGTTGGGTCTACATGGCTACCGTTCAGGTCACGGCGCTCTTTTTGCTCTTTGGCATCATGGGCAAGAAGATGGCGCTCGTAAGCCGCAAAATCGGTGCGGTTACCGTCATCGACGTTATCCGCGCACGCTATAGATCGGACGCAGTTGCGAATATCTCGGCGGTAATCATCGTATTGTTCTTCATTGCGATGATGGTCGCGCAGTTCGTTGGCGGTGCCAAGCTCTTCGAGGCGGTGACTGGCTATAGCTATGTGGTTGGGTTGGCGCTGTTCGGCATCGTCGTCATCATCTACACGACCGTTGGCGGTTTTCGCGGCGTCGCCATCACGGATGCTATATGCGGCATTGCGATGATCGTCGGCATCGTCGTGTTGGCAGCGGGCATCCTTTCTGCTGGCGGTGGTTTCGAGAACATCATGCAGAATATCGCCAGCTCGAATCCGGAGATGATGGAGCCCTTTGGCGGTGGGCAGATGCCACTTGGGCTCTATATTACGCAGTGGCTGCTCGTCGGTGTTCTCACGTTCTGCCTGCCCCAGTCGGTCGTGCGCTGCATGGGTTTCAAAGACGAGAAATCGCTTAAGAACGCCATGGTCACGGGCACGATCATCATCGGCATCATGATGATCTGCGTCACGGCGCTGGGCGTGCTCGCTAAAGGCGTGCTTCCCGGAGAACTCGCAGATTACGGCGCTTCGGTGGATAACATCATTCCGCAGGCCATAATCAGTACGCTTCCCACATGGCTTGCGGGAATTGCGATCATCGGCCCTATAGCCGCATCGATTTCGACGGTGTCCTCGCTGCTCATCAGTTCTTCGTCTTCGATTATCAAAGACGTGTACCTGCACTACCATACGAAGAGGGGAAACGATGCGGGGGATGCTAAAATCGCGCGTCTGACGCAGGCGTTCACGCTGTTTGTTGGCGCGCTCGTGTTCGTGCTTTCGATTGTGCCGCCCGATGTTATCTGGAAGATCAATATGTTCGCGTTTGGCGGTCTCGAGACAGGCTTTTGCTGGGTGCTTGTATGCGGCCTATACAGCAAGCGCGCTCACGCATGGGGGGCACTCGCATCGATGACGGGCGGTGTTGTGGTGTACTGCGCGATGATGGCGATTGGGTTCAAGCCGTTCGGCTTGCATCAGATTGTTGCCGGCATCAGCATCGCGTTTGTGTTGATGCTCGTCGGGTCGTGGCTGGGCAACAGGCATGATGAAAAGCAGGGCAAGGTCGCAGAATCCGATGAGGTGTTTTTCCCGGCGTAATCTGGGAGAAACACCAATCAGCGTACTTCCTTCTTTTTCAGGATTAGATACGCGTTCAGGTTGCCAGATTTGCCGTCTGCCTCGAAGCGGGAGACGGGTTCCGCCAGTGCGCTCACGTGGTCTGCGAGCTCGTCGATCTGCTGCGCATCGAAGTGATGGCAATAGCGAAACGAGTCGTCTCTGTCTTGCCAACCGAGCAGATAGTCGTCTTGTTCGAGCGCGATGTCGGGATACGCATCTATTGCAATCTTCGTGGTTTCCAACGCCTTACGGGCAATGCGGTCATCGTTCATGAACTGCCAGAAGGATGCGATTACATGCCCTCTGGGACGGGTAATGTCGAGCATGCTTTCGAACAGGGCTTTGCGGTTAATGGCGTCTGGGACATGGTGCATTACCCCAAATGCGCATACGAGATCGCATGGTGGAACCCTCAGCTTTCCCTCAAGCGTCCCGTCTTCGATGAGCGTTTTCACGATGTCGAGTTCTTGGAAATGCACGCGAGCAGCTTCTGGGAGCAGTGAAGTGCAGTTGTCGACTGCCCAAATCTCAGGGCATTCGTCTAGCTGATCATCGAGAAATGCCTTGAAACGCAGGTTCCCGCATCCGATGTCTGCAACACGCGCGATGCTCGTCCACGCTCCGCGTTCTCTCAAGATGCCTGCGCACTGGTTCCAGCCGTCCCAAGCCCGCGAGCGCGTGGTAGAAAAAGATTCTGCATTGCGCCTGTAGAACTCAGTGGTCAGTTCGTTGAGTATGTGCGAAGAAACACTATCCATGACCGGCAATTATAAACCAGCGATAATGAGTCGACAGAACGTCCTGTTTGCTAGGCGAGGTATTGTTAGGCCCTTATCTGTTGAATACGCTAGAATCTCAGCTCTATGGATGAGGTTCTCAGAGACATAATCGAGGCTATACGCAAAAAGGGCGCGCTTAGGCCGACCGAGCTCGGCGCGATTCTCAACCGTCACAACAAACGTGTAGGTGGCGCGCGCCGCGCGTTTTCCAAGAAGCGCATGCTACCGTATTACCTACGCCTCAAAGAATTCGAACCGGAAAAATGGGCCAAGCTCGGTATGGATGACCATCTTGAAGAACAGCTCTTCAGGACCCTTCGCATGAAACCACGACGTACGGCAAGCGGCGTGGCGACCATCACGGTCATCACCAAACCGCATGCATGTTCAGGCAATTGCCTGTACTGCCCGAATGACGTGCGCATGCCTAAGAGCTACCTTCACCGCGAGCCCGCATGTCAACGTGCGGAACGCAACTACTTCGACCCGTATTTGCAGGTTACATCGCGTTTGCGCGCGCTCACGCAGATGGGACACAGCTGCGATAAGGTTGAGCTCATCGTTCTCGGCGGCTCGTGGACCGATTATCCACACGAATATCAGACGTGGTTCATCGAGGAGCTTTTCCGTGCGTTAAACGATGCCGATGCGGCTGGTGGCCAGGCAGCCAAGCGACGCGCGCAATATAGGGATTGCGGCATCGATAGCCGCGACGAAGTACTCGAAGAACAGACTCGCGCATGGCAGAGCCGTGTCGATGCGGGGCAAACCACTTTCAACGACGCAATTGACGAGCTGTATGGCCTGGGTAGCAAGTGGGAGCAGGCTTCGCAGTGGCAGAAAGCGAGCGAAGACGAGCTCGTTACCCAGCAGAAGATCAACGAAAACGCGGCTCATAGGGTCGTGGGGCTTGTCGTCGAGACGAGACCGGAAACGCTCGATTTCGATACACTTTCCCATCTTCGCAGCTTCGGATGCACAAAAGTTCAGATAGGAGTTCAAACGCTGAGACCGGAAGTTCTTGCTCTGAACAGGAGAAATTCAAGTGTTGACTCATTGGTCAACGCATTCGAACTGTTGCGTATCTTTGGTTTCAAGCTGCACACGCACTTTATGGTCAACCTCTTTGGGTCGACAAGCGAACAGGACAAACAGGATTACGACGAGTTCGTCGCTAATCCCATCTTCAGACCAGATGAGATAAAGATCTACCCTTGCGTTCTCGTCGAGGGAACAGGGCTTGTCGCCGAATACGAACGCAGCACATGGAAACCCTACGAAGAGGCTGAGCTCGTCGACGTACTCATTCACGACATTCTCGCCACGCCGGCATATACGCGCGTTTCGCGGATGATTCGTGACATATCCGCAGAAGATATCGCCGCTGGAAATAAGAAAACTAACCTGAGGCAGCTTGTCGAGAATACTGAGGCGATTCAGCAAGGCGAAGTGCACGAAATTCGCTTTCGCGAAATCGCGCTCGACACAATCGACGCGGATACTCTCGAGCTCGAGGATATCGAGTACCGGACCTCGAATACACACGAGCATTTCCTGCAATGGGTGACGCCACATGGTGATATCGCGGGCTTCTTGCGTCTATCCCTACCGAACGAGGAGTACGTGAAAGCTTACGCTGACGAGCTTCCCGATGAGCTCGGTTGCGCCATGATACGCGAGGTGCACGTGTACGGGCAGGTCGCTAATCTCCATAAAGCCGATGGCAGCGTGCAGCATCTCGGGCTTGGACGCAAGCTGGTAGCACGAGCATGCGAAATCGCACATGAGGCTGGCTTTGGCCGCATCAATGTCATCAGCTCCGTCGGAACGCGCGAATACTATCGCAAGCTGGGGTTCGAAGACGGCGCGCTGTATCAGTGCCGAATGCTTTAATCTTAAGAATGCATTAATCAGAGTCTGGCCCGCGCTCATTACGGTTTTGCGAGCTGTGAGATGTGCCCTCCGCATGCGACATCTCCGCTCATGCACTTGCTACCCGCTTCATCTTAAGGCGTTGCAGCTGCTGGGAAAACGCTCCGCGTTTACTTATTCTCGCTCCTCGTAGCTCGCGAAATTGCGGAGATGTCGCATGGGGGGCTAGTTATTAATCTTCGAAGCCCCACATGCGGACCTCAGGCTCGAGATGTACGCCGGAGTCTGCAAGAACTGCCTTTTGCACATCGTCTATAACATTGCGCACATCCTGTGCACTTGCACTTCCCATATTGACGACAAAGCCACAGTGCTTTGTCGACACTTGCGCGCCTCCACGAGTGTGTCCGCGCATTCCCGCATCCTGGATGAGCTTGCCGGCGTAATAGCCGATCGGCCGTTTGAACGTCGATCCTGCGCTGCCCAGTTCGAGAGGCTGCTTTGAGGCCCTTCGCTCTTGCAGGTCATCCATACGCTCGCGGATTTGCTCTTTGTTCCAGGGGACGAGCTGCAGTGTTGCATCGAGCACGATATAGCCCCTGTCAGACATCATGCTATGCCTGTAGCTCCAATCAGCCTCCGAGGCGCTCACCTCAATAACATCGCCATGCGAGTCAAGGCAGTTCACGCCTGTGCACACATGCGCAAATTCGCCCTCGTACGCACCTGCGTTCATTATCGCCGCGCCGCCAATCGAGCCCGGTATTCCGCACGCGAATTCGTATCCCGTCAGACCGGCTTCGAGAGCGGCGTTCGCGACCGCTTCGTTGCTCGCGCCAGCCTGGGCGTGAAGAGTGGTTCCGTCAATGGAAATATCGGCAAAGTGCTCTCCCAGGTGAATGACAAGACCGCGCAGCCCGGCATCTGCGATAAGCAGGTCGCTTCCCGCGCCGATGACATGCCACGGCGCATTTGCCGTGCGTGCGATGTTGCATGCACGTCTAATGTCTTCCACAGAAGATACGGATACGAAGAAGTCCGCTGGCCCGCCAATGCCAAAGGTCGTGTGCATGCTCATAGGCTCATCGTATTTCAAAGCGTCGCTGGAAAAATGCTCTTCGAGCAAGTTGGCAAGCAATTCGGTATCCATATCAAACTCCTGCTTCTCTTTTGGCTCAATGCATGATACCCGACATGTCACGGTATTAGGGTACAATGCGCACTCGTTTGAATGTTTATGTTTGGAGAACCCATGCTGACTGAATACAAAAACGATAAAGCCGCGCTCCTTAGTGCTCTTGAGCTTGTGGATGCGAATTTGCATGCTAACACGGCTAGCTATGCCGTCGTAGAAACAGAGGATCCGGAGCGTCCTTTCGAGCTTCGCTGGATTCACGATGCTGGCCGCGAGAGTGCGCCGGCAAAGCTCATGAACGAGCGCCTTTTCGATAGGGGGTTTCTCGATTTTGGGTATAAAGAGATTAGAAACGAGGACAATATTGAGGGCATTTCGTATGAGCCCATCGAAGAGCTTCTCGTTAACGACGCCTGCATAGGGGTCGCGCCCCTTTCGTTTTTTGATGAAGACGCGTCGCGTGTGCGCATGGCGCGAGGCGCGGAAGAAGACGATGCCCCCGAAGACAACCCTTCTGGCATGCGCTTTACGCGCTTTCTCGAAATCGTGCGTGGAACCTGCATAGAAGGTGCTCCACAAAAGGCGCTCTCGCAAGACGAGGTCGGGCAGGTATGCGGCCTCATCTTCAAATACCAGAGTCCGTCTTCTGGCGATTGCATTGTCGCTTTCCAACGTACGCAACGCATGTGGATACAGCAGAAGTCATCGTTTCTCTTCTTTAACGAAGACGGCGCGCCAGAGGCGTTCGCCGGACGCTCCATCAAACTTGGCAACGGCTTCGACTTCATATGGCATGGAGACAATCTGTTCTTCCGGAACTTGAGAGCCCTGGAGATTCTCTTCAAGTACAACAGGCTTTCGAGTCAGCAGGCAAAGGATTATGCAGATACGCTTGATCCTATTCTCGCCGATTTCGAGAAGCTCGACGAGAGGATCGACGCGAGCAGGGGAGTCGCCAACAAACTTCTCAAGATGCAAAAAGAAGGAACGCCCGTTGCAGAGTTGAGCGCGGACGAGCTTCAGTTCAGGGCAAACCGCATCGCGTACTACAGCCGCAAACTGAAATTCAACGAGGATGGTAAGGTAATGCTTACCACGAATCGCGAGGTGAGCGATTTCTTGCGCTTGCTCAATGACACGCTCCTCGTGTCGCCTCTAACTTCTGTCGAGTACGAAGCAACGTCGAAGAAGCCGCTTGGGTCAGAAGAGTAATCAGGGAGTATCGTCTGGGGCGACTTCTCCGTAGCCAGTTTTACCGGGCAAGATAATATTGAGGGCGATACCGACGAGTGACCCGACGGCAAGGCCGGAAAGCGAAATCGTGATATCGCCGAGGACGATGACGATGGCTCCGATGTCACTGTAGGCAATGCCGATGGAGAGCACGAGGATGAGCGCGGTGATGAGCACGTTTCGCGTATTAAGGAAGTTGACCTTGTTCTCGACGAGATTGCGTATGCCTACAGCCGAAATCATGCCGTATAACACGAGCGAGACGCCGCCAATCACGCTTGCGGGCATCGCGCCTATTACGGCAGAAAACTTGGGGCAGAACGAGAATAAGATGGCGAACAGCGCCGCAATGCGGACGACACGTGGGTCGAATACCCTCGTAAGCGCGAGAACGCCGGTATTCTCTCCGTAAGTCGTGTTTGCGGGTGCGCCAAAAAGCGATGCGAGAATCGTCGCGAGGCCGTCTCCGAGAAGGGTGCGGTGAAGACCCGGAGTCGCTATGAAGTTACGGTTGCAAGTAAAGCTGATGGCCGAGATATCGCCTATGTGCTCGATCATCGTCGCAAGGGCGATTGGCATGATGGTAATTATGGCGGTGGTTGCAAGACCCGCGTCGAATTGCGGTCCGACAAGCGAGAACACAGTGTTCTCCCATAGCACGGGCAGGCCGATCCAGGGAGCCTCAACAACCTGTGTGAAATCGACTTCTCCGAGGCATGTGGCAACCACGTACGAAACGATGACGCCCATGAGTATGGGGATGATCTTGATCATCCCGCGTCCCCAGATATTGCAAACGACAATTGTGATGATCGCTATGATGGCGACAATCCAATTCGTCTCGCAGTTTGCTATGGCGGAGCTGGCAAGAATAAGGCCAATCGAGATTACGATGGGGCCTGTTACGACCGGTGGAAAATAGCGCATGATACGGCTGGCGCCAAAGATACGGAAGAGCGCGGACAAGATGAGATACAACAACCCTGCGCTCGCAACGCCAAGGCAGGCATACGGGAGCAGTTCCGCCTCACCATTTGGAGCAATAGCTGCATATCCGGCGATGAATGCAAACGACGACCCCAAAAATGCGGGGACTTTTCTCTGCGATAGAAAATGAAACAACAAGGTGCCGAGGCCGGCAAACAGCAAGGTGGCAGAAACCGAAAGCCCCGTGAGCACTGGCACGAGAATGGTCGCGCCAAACATCGCGAACATATGCTGGAATCCGAAGAGCACCATCTTTGGCACGCCGAGCTGGCGAGCATCGTAGACGGCATCGGCGGCGTCTTCAGCGCCCATCTTGGGTATCACATCGTTCTTTGTTTGCGGTTTGGATTCAGCTTCAGATGCCATCGAGGCTTCCCCTTCTTTTGCGTATATCGCGTTAACCAATGCGCTTTTCGCGATTATAATGCACCAAGGAACCCGATACGTTAAGGAAAGGTTACGACATGAGTGAAGTGCACGTATTCGACCATCCTTTGATTTCTGACAAGCTCACTCGCATGCGCAATAAAACGACGAGCTCTCAGGATTTCCGCCTGCTTCTCAAGGAAATATCCCTTCTTATGGGCTATGAGGTTACGCGGAACTTCCCGATGACGCAAAAGACAATCGAGACTCCCATTTGCGAGGCGACCTTGCCGGTTCTCAAGGGCAATTACTTTACCATCGTGCCTATTTTGCGTGCGGGTATTGGCATGGTCGACGGCCTGCTCGAACTCATGCCGTTTTGCCATGTTGGGCATATCGGACTATATCGCGACGAAACAACGCTTAAACCTGTCGAGTATTATTACAAGATGCCCGAAGGCGCAGCGGACTCTACGATTATCGTCGTCGATCCCATGCTTGCAACCGGCGGCAGCGCTGCCGATGCCATCGATTTGCTCAAATCGCGCGGCTGCAAGAATATACGTCTCATGAATCTTGTTGCCGCACCAGAGGGCATCAAAACCATGCAAGAGCGCCATCCTGATGTCGATATCTATGTCGCGGCAGTCGATGATGGGCTTACAGAGGATGCCTATATCATTCCCGGTCTCGGCGATGCGGGCGATCGTATTTTCGGGACGAAGTAGCTCTCAGGTTCTGTAGGAGTGCAGGGGCGGGCTTCTGCCCGCCCGATTTTGCGAGGGGCGTCATGCCGACTCTGATGGGCTCGCTCAAGTGCGCCCCTACGAACCCACATCAACGGGGCGCATTAATGAACCCGCGCCAGCGATCCCGCATCAACTGGCCCGCCTCGCGATACTGTTAATTCTGGATTTCTCCGTAGCCCATGGCTTCTATCTGCGCTTCGTCCATCCCAAAATAATGGCCGACTTCATGTACGACTGTCTTACGCACCTCTTCGACAATCCGTTCGCGTGGCATTTCGAGACGCTCATGGGGACCCTTGAATATGGTGATGGAATCGGGGAGCTCGTCGATGCCGCCGTAGCCATCGCCTCTGTCATACAGACTGACGCCCTCGTAGATGCCAAAGACCTCGCCTTCTTGTGCGAGGCTCTCGTCTGGTTCATCCTCTATGAAGAATGCGACGTTATCGAGTTCATCGAGGAACATGCGGGGTATCGATTCGATCGCCTCCTCGACAATCGCCTCGAATTCTTCATCGGTAAATCTATGCATTGACGTCCTTTGCTCGCGTGTCCATCACGTTGGAGAATTCGTATAGAATCATATACGCAATAGTAACTCAGGAAGGGGTTTCATGATTAAGCTTGGAGAAGAAGGCGCATTTCTCGTTAACGGCACGGAACTCGTCATGCAAAGCGATGCGGGCCGTGTCGAACAGCTTTGCGGGACTGTTGCCGATAAAGAATCCGCGCGTAAGGGAACTATCGCCTATAGCATTCTCTCGGCTCACAACACGAGCGGGTCCGAGCATCAGCTCAAGATCAAGTTCGATGCTATGGCAAGCCATGACATTACCTACGTCGGTATCATACAGACAGCACGCGCGTCGGGCATGACCGAGTTTCCCCTTCCGTATGTACTAACCTGCTGTCACAATTCGCTGTGCGCGGTGGGTGGCACCATCAACGACGATGACCACCTCTTTGGGCTTTCTGCCGCGCAGAAATATGGTGGCATATACGTACCACCCCATATCGCCGTCATTCATCAATTCATGCGCGAGAATTTTGCGGGATGCGGCAAGATGATTCTGGGCTCCGATTCGCATACGCGCTACGGTGCGCTCGGCTGCATGGCAATTGGCGAAGGTGGGGGAGAGCTCGACAAACAGCTATTAGGCGACACCTACGATGTTGCCTACCCCGATGTCGTGGCCATCTACCTCACGGGCAAGCCCGCCCCATACGTTGGGCCAATGGATATCGCTCTTGCCGTTGTGGGCGCCGTCTATAAGAACGGGTACGTCAAGAACAAGGTCATGGAGTTTGTCGGGCCAGGCGTCTCTTCGATGCCGACCGATTACCGCAATGGCATCGATGTCATGACGACGGAGACCACGTGCCTGAGCTCGGTTTGGCAAACTGATGATGATACGAGGGCTTGGCTTGCGCTCCACAAGCGCGAGAACGACTTCGCCGAACTCAAACCAGAACAGGTAGCTTACTACGATGGCGTGGTGCAAGTCGATCTTTCGAGCATCAAGCCCATGATCGCGCTGCCGTTTCACCCTTCGAACGCGTATACGATTGACGGGCTGTACGAAAACCTCCACGATATTCTGGCAGAAACCGAGCGCGCCGCAGAGAAAGTCGCGGAAGGGCGCGCGAAGTTCACGTTGCTCGATAAAATTGCTTCCGATGGAAAACTGCAAGTTCAGCAAGGTGTCATAGCCGGATGCGCCGGTGGCACGTATTCGAATATCGTCGAGGCTGCCCACGCGCTCGAGGGCGCGAACATCGGCAATGGCGAATTCTACCTGAGCGTGTACCCATCTTCGCAGCCGGTGTTTGTCGATCTCGATCGTAAGGGGCTTCTCGCAGACCTTATGGATGCAGGCGCTATCGTACGCACAGCGTTTTGCGGACCGTGTTTCGGTGCGGGGGATACTCCCGCTCATAATGCGCTGTCTATTCGTCATGCAACGCGCAATTTCCCCAACCGTGAAGGCTCGAAGCCGCAAAACGGGCAGATGTCCGCTGTCGCGCTCATGGATGCGCGTTCCATTGCGGCAACGGCGGCAAACGGCGGTAAGCTCACGAGTGCAGAAACGCTCGATTGCTGGGGGGACATCCCCGCATACGAATACGATGACCGCAGCTACGAAAGGCGCGTCTTCAAGGGATTCGGCAATGCCGATGCAGATCACGGGCTTCGCTATGGTCCCAATATCAAGGACTGGCCAGAACAGGAGCCGCTTTCGGAGGATATTCTGCTGCGCATCGTCTCGAAGATCGAAGACGAGGTGACTACGACAGACGAGCTTATTCCCAGCGGGGAGACCTCTTCGTTCAGGTCGAATCCGCTCGGACTGGCTGAGTTCACGCTTTCTCGGAGAGACCCCGGCTATGTCGGCCGAGCAAAGGAGGTGCGCGAGCTGGAAGCAGCGCGCGATGCTGGCATGACCCCCTCCGAGCTTGATGGTGTGTATGCGACCGTGCATATGATTCCCGGGTTCGAGGGTATCGACGAGCGCGAAATCGAGATCGGCTCGACGATCTACGCACGCAAACCGGGCGATGGGTCCGCACGCGAGCAAGCCGCGAGTTGTCAGCGTGTCTTGGGTGCCTTGGCGAACATCACCGAGGAATACGCGACGAAGCGTTACCGCAGCAATTGCATAAACTGGGGCATGCTTCCCTTCCAGTATTCACAGGGGACTGACGTTTTCGAGATTGGCGACTGGGTGTTCGTTCCGGGCATTCGCAATGTGCTCGACGGAGACCTTTCCCGTATTCGCGCCTTTGTCATCAAGGGTACGCAATTCAAGGAAATTGAACTTGCCATTGCCGATATGACCGCGGAGGAGCGAGAGATAGTCAAGGCGGGTTGTCTTATCAATTACAATCGGAATCGTCGTTAACAAAAACGCAATGATGAGGACGTACAATAGGTTGTAGGAAGTAATAGCTTCTTGATGCAATCGAAATGGAGATGATTGGCTTGTCGACGAAAAAGGATATGGATTGGGGAAGCCTCGGGTTTACGTTCATGCAAACCGATTACAGCTATGTCAGCAACTGGAAAGACGGAAAGTGGGATTCGGGAGTTCTTACCTCTGATCACACGGTGACCCTGAGCGAATGCGCCGGCATTCTCCATTATTGCCAGGAATGCTTCGAAGGCCTCAAGGCGTACACGACCGAAGAGGGAAAGATCGTATGCTTCAGGCCCGACCTCAACGCTGAGCGCATGTACGATACAGCAGAGCGCCTCTGCATGCCGCCGTTTCCCAAGGATCGTTTTATCGAGGCTGTCAAGCAGGTCGTGAAAGCAAACGAAGCTTACGTCCCCCCATTTGGGAGCGGGGCCACGCTCTATATTCGCCCCGTTATGTATGCAACAGGAGAGGTCATCGGCGTCAAGCCTGCCGATGAATATCAGTTCCGCATTCTCGTTACCCCGGTAGGACCGTACTACAAGGGCGGTGCCGTGCCCATCCATATCTGCGTCAGCAAATACGACCGCGCAGCACCGCGTGGTACCGGTAATATCAAAGCTGGCTTGAATTACGCGATGAGCCTGCAGGCCAACGTCGAGGCCCATGCAAATGGTTTCGCGGAAAACCTGTATCTCGATTCCGAGAGCCGCACGTACGTTGAAGAGGCGGGCGGGGCCAATATCATCTTCGTGAATAAGGAGGGCACGCTTGTCGTTCCCCAAAGCCACACGGATTCCATCTTGCCCTCTATCACGCGCAGGAGTCTGGTCGTAGTGGCGCGAGATCTGCTCGGGATGACCGTCGACGAGCGTCCGGTGAAGTTCAGCGAGGTCGAGAACGGGGATTTCGTCGAAGCCGGCCTCTGCGGAACGGCGGCTGTCATCAGCCCCGTCGGCAAGATCAGCTATAACGACGAGGAAATCGATATTTCCGGGATGGAAGCAGCCGGTCCCGTTATGACGAAACTGCGCAACACGCTCACCGATATCCAGAGCGGTAAAATCGAAGGTCCTGAAGGCTGGGTCGTCGAAATCGCCTAAGCGCGCCATCCTAAGTGCGACCGGGCGGGCTTTAGCCCGCCCGGTCGTCGGTCGGTCCCATCCATGTCGTCCCGTGCGACATTTTACCGCTGGCTTTCGCTCAATCTGATACCGATGCTTCTGCCTGTTTACCGATTTACGTGCTCTTTTCTGATGAGAATACATACAGAAATGGTAAAGTGATGCGGTTGTTTTACGCATGCACTAAAGGATTACCATGGAACTGGGACAATCTCTACCTTTATGGAGCATCGCACCCTTTGTCGGGATGCTCCTTTCCATAGCCATTATGCCGCTCGTCAAAGGCGAGTGGTGGGAAAAACATCAGCTGCTCGGAGCATTGTTCTGGGCGCTCATCTTTCTGATTCCCTTCACCATAGCCTATGGCCCCGAAATCGCCGCTGAAGAGCTCTCTGAGACCATAATCGGCGACTATATCCCGTTCATCGTTCTTTTGCTCGGCCTTTTTGTCGTAGCAGGCGGCATTCACATTAGAGGCACGATTGTCGGTACCACCAAGAACAATGTCATTTTACTGCTTATCGGCACGGCAATAGCGAGCTGGGTTGGCACGACAGGTGCTGCCATGCTGCTTATCCGTCCTGTGCTGCGTGCTAATCATTGGCGTAAGCACAAGGCCCATATCGTTATCTTCTTCATTTTCATGGTTGCGAATATGGGCGGCTGTCTAACGCCTTTGGGAGACCCTCCGCTGTTCCTGGGCTACTTGCGCGGTGTGCCGTTCTTCTGGACCATCGTGCATATTTGGCCGTTGCTTGTGATCAATACCGCCTTGATGATCGCCGTTTTTGTCTTCCTCGACAGGCACTTTATCAAGAAGGAAGGCAAGGAGGGCATGAAAATGCTCGAGCTGGAATCACGTGCGGACGACCGGGTCCCGATTCGTATTGAGGGCTGGCATAATTTCTTCTTTCTCGCGCTCATCATCGTTGCCGTCATTCTGAACGGTCTCATCCCGCAGCTCGAGATGTTCATCGATTCCGCGACGGGTCGTACCTTTGGCATCGAGATCTACGGCACGCATGTCGGAATCGACTATATCGTACAGATTGTGCTCATCGTAATAGCTATGCTGTTATCGTGGTTCACCACGAGCAAGGATCTGCGCCGTCGCAATAACTTCGAGTGGGCTCCTATTACCGAGGTGGCCAAGCTCTTCATTGGCATCTTCATCACCATGATTCCCGCACTCGCAATTTTGCGCACCTACGGCGGAAGCATTGGCGTCGACACCCCGCTCGAATTCTTCTGGGCAACGGGTCTGCTCTCGTCGTTCCTCGACAATTCCCCGACCTACGTTGTGTTTCTCACGGCGGCAGGGGCCCTGGGTGCTCAGGGGGGTGCGGCAGTGATCACAACTGTTGGAGAGGTCGGCGTGCCTATTCTTCTGGCAATCTCTGCCGGTGCCGTCTTTATGGGTGCCAATACCTACATTGGTAATGCGCCGAATTTCATGGTGAAAAACATCGCCGAAAGCGGTGGCGTCAAGATGCCGAGTTTCTTTAGATACATGCTCTGGTCGCTTTGTATTCTCGTGCCCATTTTTATTATCGACACACTGCTCTTTTTCCTGTAAAAAGAGCATGAAACCTGTTTTCTAGCCTAGTCGCGGAGGTCTCATATGTATAAATCCATTCTCGTTCCCTTTGACGGCTCGGAACCTTCTCAACGCGCTTTGAAAGCCGCCTTGGAAATGTGTGCCTCAAGCGTCCCCGTCGATGTCACCGTTCTCAAGGTCGCAGAGCCGATGAACTTTGATGACTCGACATTTGAGATAGCCGCGCGCATGGCAGGCGTTCCTAAAATCGATGTTTCTGTCCTCAACGCGACGCGCGATAACTACAACAACGAGCATCGCAAGAAAATTCAAGAGCAGATTGAGAATTTCTTTGAGAGCGTCCCCGATAATATCGATATTCAAATCGTTGTCGAAAATGGCAGACCCCAAGAGGTTATATGCAATTATGCAAATGAGAACGGCATCGATTGCATTGTGATGGGACGGCGTGGTCTTGGTGCAATTCGCGCGGCTCTTGGAAGCGTGAGCTTCGCCGTCTTGCGTGGCGTGGATCTTCCCGTGCTCGTTGTGAAATAGAGACCCGTTTTCAAGATCATGCCAGGCGACACCAACACAACCCCAGATTCATCTTATGGAGCAGATGATACGGCACGTCTAGATGACGTGTCGGACAGCGCTGTAAAAGATGCGAATGTAGCGCAAGAGATACGTTCGAGCAAAGACGAATCCGCTCAAGCGGAAATACAGGATAGCCCTTCTGATACTACGCGTTTCGAATCTGTTGGCGATGCGACGATCATTCTCGATGACGTTGCCAAGGCCGTGAATACAGAAGAAGGTACACGCTCGTTTCCCGCCGTCATAGCCGACGACGAGATGGCTCCCGATATGACGGTCATGTTATCCGAGCAGTTCTCCGAGCTCATGGATAAAGATGCGGCAGATAGCCTTCAAGTTGCCACGACAAAGGATTCAAATGCGACCCACGCATCGGTCGCGCCCGGCGCGGAAACTCAAGTGCTTCCCTTTACACGCAAGTACTTCGAGCAATACGAGACAGATGAGGGCATTCCGGAGGAGGCCCTTGATCCCCAGACAGAAGACGAAACGTCTGTCGATGCCACGTATCTTGGAGCTCACAGCATTCCCGTCGACCCCAGGAAAAGACGTAGGCGCATAATCATCGTAGCTGTTATTGCAGCCCTTGTAATCGTGGGCATCGCCGGCTTCATGGCCTGGCGCGCCGCCGATGCGCATCGAAAAGCCATCGAGCCGCATGCCGTCGTAGCGAAGGTGACTGCACCAGGATACGACAGCGCAGATTCCCTGATTCCCGTCCATGTCGAAGGCGCTTCTTCTGAAGGAGTCGTTTACGACGAGGTCATGTTCATTGACATCAACGGACATGGGATCGAGCTTCCTTACGGAGACTATACTCTGAGCATCGCAGCCTCGCCATTGCTCGATACGCCGGAGTTGTACAGCGTGCCCGAGACGCGCATTCGGGTCTCGATTACCGATACTCTTTCATCGGGGCAGGCATACGAGCTGCAGGATTCTTTCATCTTTTCCATTGCCTCCTTGACCGATATCAGCGATGACGACATCGAGAAATCGTATACGTACGCGCTCGAATCTGGTTTAGAAAAGACCAAGGCGGATGCTTACAAGGGAGCGCTCGTGCAAAAGCGCGATGCCGAGCTTGCAGCATTGAAAGCAGAGCAGGAAAAACAGCAGCGTATAGCGGATGCCCAGAATGCCCTCACGGCATATGCGGAATCGAAAGGCAGGTCTGGAACCGAATACAAGCTTGTCGATATCAGCGGAAACGGACTTCCCGAGCTGCTTTTGGTTGGCAATTCGTCGAGTTCAGTTGGCGCGATGGCCTTTGTATGCTCCTACGATGTTGTCTCTCATAGGGTAGTCGAACTCGCCTCTGCCGCCGGCGGCAGCAATCATGAGCCTGCAATCTGGTATTCAACTGGGGCGCATCAGGTCGTCTTGTCCACGACGGGAATAAATCGCGAAAGCTATTCTGTCTACACCATTGGAGAGAACAGGATCGTCGAGTCCCATACCTATGTTCATGAGACGGCCACAAAGACTGTGACGCCGCCTTCGACGTCCTCATCATCGTCATCTTCCCCTTCGAGCAGTGCTCCATCACAGCAAAGCTCATCGACGACCACCGTGCAGGTCGACAGCTATAGCTACGACGGTCAAGAGATTTCCGCTGATGACTTTAATGCAATGGTGAGAGATCTTGGAAACTCGTATCTTGCGATATGGGCACCTGCCGAATAGATAGGTATTGCAATGGCGTTCGTCGAGTTCAGGGATGTTCGTAAGATTTACAAGATGGGCGCGCTCGAAGTAGCTGCCGCAAATGGGCTCGATTTCGATATAGAAGAAGGCGAGCTAGCCGTTGTCGTCGGTCCTTCGGGATCGGGAAAGACAACCTTGCTCAACATGCTTGGAGGCATGGATACCTGTAGCTCGGGCGATATTACGCTTGCCGGGCGCGAGGTGAGCTCGTTTTCGGAAAAGGAGCTCGTCCAATACCGGCGCCATGAAATCGGCTTCGTGTTCCAGTTCTACAATCTCGTGCAAAACCTCACGGCGCTCGAAAACGTTGAATTGGCCTCCCAGATCTGCAACGATCCGCTCGATGCGAAAGAGGTGCTGGCGCTCGTCGGTCTCGAAGACAGGATGGACAACTTTCCCGCACAGCTTTCGGGAGGCGAGCAGCAGCGCGTCGCTATCGCCCGCGCACTTGCCAAGAATCCCAAGCTCTTGCTTTGCGACGAACCGACAGGTGCTCTTGATTACAAGACGGGCAAGGCGATTCTCGCATTGCTGCAGGAGGCGTCTGCCGTGCACGGACGGACTGTCGTCCTCATTACCCATAACGCAGCTTTCAAGCCTATTGCTAATCGCGTCATACACATCCACGAGGGGCGGGCCGCCGCAGTCGAGCTCAATGAAACCCCAGCGAGCGCTCAGACCATAGAATGGTAAGTCGCCTATGTCGCGCGCCTTTAACAAGGAGTTCAGGCGGTCGATAACCCATTCGATGGGCCGCTTTCTCGCCATTGCCGTTATATCCGCGTTGGGCTGCGGTTTCTATGCTGGGCTCCGTATGACCCCCATTGATATGAACCTCTCTGCAGACATGTTCTACGACGCAACGAACATGAGCGATTTGTATGTCATTGGAACATTGGGCTTCGAAGACGAGGATATACAGGAGCTTCGCGCGATCGAGGGGGTGCGCGGCGTCGAAGCAGCCCGCACAAAGGACGAGTATGCCATGCTTGGCGACATAAAATATGTCGTTCGCTTCAACGGGCTCGATATGCAATCCGCTCTTTCGTCGGACTGCTCGGATGGAAAAGGTGCTGTTAGCGATAACGCATCCTATATCAATCGTCCCGTGCTCGTCGAGGGAACGTGGCCTACTGAACCCGGACAGTGCGTCGTCGCTGCTGATGCCGTCCTCGATGTCACGCCGAAAACAGGCGACACATTGCGTCTTGTCCGTGAAACGGACGACGAGACGCTCAGATTCGACGAATACACGATCTGCGGTTTCGTTCGGTCGCCGTTTTACCCGATGACGTCGAATTTCGCCTCAAGCGAACTTGGCTCTGGCGAAATCGACACCTATGCGTATATTCCTAACGGGGACTTTTCCCAGGATATGCCGTACACGGCTGCCTATATCAGCGTTGCAGGTGCTATGAACGAGGTGTATCCGAGCGCTGGATATAGCCAGATTGTCGATAAAGTTAAAGAACGCATCGAGGGCATGGGCTTCGAGCTGCGCAGTGAGCGTCTCGCCGTTGTAAAAGCCGATGCCCAACGAGAGCTCGATGACGCCCGAGCCGAATTCGAAAGCGAGCGTGACAAGGCCTTTGACATGCTTCGAGATGCACAAGATTCATTAGACGACGCATCTGGTCAGCTCCAATCTGCAAAAGATGAGCTTCTCAGCTCCGAGAAGACCGTTGAGAACAGCCAACGAGAGCTCGACCAAGCCCAGCAAACAGTATCGGACAGCGCTGTCACCCTTAAAGAAAAAGAAGCCGAGCTCGAGCAGGGAAGGCATGACTATGAGGCAGGCGTTGTGGCCCTTGAACAAGCTAGGGCAGAGGCCGAGATCAAGTTCGAGCGAGCGCAGACGGCTATCAATCAGCTCCCACCGGAACAACGCGCTGCGGCGCAGGCGGAACTCGATGCAGAACGTGAGGCTGCCGAGGCTGAATTCGGCAAACAGCAAACGGCGCTCGACGTAGCCAAAGCACAGCTTGACGAGGGCGCATTGGAGTTGGAAAAGGGTAGGCGCGAATATGCGGCAGCCGTAGAGCAAATACAGGTGGGTTTCGTCGAACTCGATAGGGGACGGGCACGCATTGCGAGCGGTTGGAATGAATACAATGCCGGTTTCGATGAATACACAAGCGGCCGTGCTGAATATGCAACCGAACGCTCAAAAGCGCTCAGAGAGATTGCCGATGCGCAAACGGAGCTCGACGAGGCGCAGGCAGATATCGATGCGATCGAGCTGCCCGACCTCTATGTGCTCAACAGAGACAAAAACGTCGGTGTTGCGGGACGCAAGGCAGATGCAGAGCGAATCGACAGAATAGCTCAG
>CACZSV010000193.1 GCA_902783925.1 uncultured Coriobacteriaceae bacterium | reverse complement strand
GTCATTCTCAAGGGTAACAAGAACCGCGTGAACAAGGCGAGGGCACGCTACGGCGATATGTTCTACGAGCCGTTTGTCTCGCAGCTTTCTGCAACGGGCAAAGCCGACCTGTACGACGGTCGTACAGGAGAGAAATTCCGCGAGCAAATCACCGTCGGTCAGACCTACATGCTCAAGCTCTCGCATATGGTCGACGACAAGATTCACGCTCGCTCGACCGGTCCCTACAGCTTGATCACCCAGCAGCCGCTCGGCGGCAAGGCCCAGTTTGGCGGCCAGCGCTTTGGTGAGATGGAAGTCTGGGCGCTGTACGCGTACGGTGCGGGTAACGTGCTGCAGGAGATTCTCACGGTCAAGTCCGATGATACGGCAGGACGTGTCAAGGCCTACGAGGCGATAGTCAAGGGCGAGAATATCCCCGCCCCCGAGCTACCCGAATCTTTCAAGGTTCTCGTGAAAGAGATGAAGTCGCTTGCTCTCGACGTTGACTTGGTCGGAACGGGCGCCGATGAAACTGAATTGAACGAAGACGAGGAAGACGGCATTCTCGGAATCGAAGATGAGCAGATCGCAGCAGAGAAAGACGACATGGATGCGTTCGATATGCTCAGCGACGGCCTTGCTCAGATGAGCGCTGGCATTGACGATGCCCTTGGCATCTCGAGCGACGAAGACGTCTTGCTCGGCAGCGCTATGCCCGCTGCCGAAGACGAAACCGATGCCGAGGAGCTTATCGGGGGTGCCGAGCCCGTCGAAGAGCCCGAAGCCGAGGAGACGCTTATGGATGCACCCGTTGACGAGGAAGGAGAGGAGTAAGCCATGACGATATTTGATGTCAATAATTTCGACGAATTCCGCATCGGCCTGGCTAGCGCTGAGAAGATCCGCTCCTGGTCGCACGGCGAAGTGAAGAAGCCCGAAACCATCAACTACAGGACCCTGAAGCCCGAAAAAGACGGCCTGTTCTGCGAGAAAATCTTTGGCCCCACCAAGGACTGGGAATGCGCATGCGGTAAGTACAAGCGCATCCGTTTCAAGGGTATCGTGTGCGAACGATGCGGCGTAGAGGTTACGCGCGCAAAGGTTCGCCGCGAGCGCATGGGCCACATCGAGCTTGCGGCCCCTGTTAGCCATATCTGGTATTTCAAGGGCAGCCCAAGCCGTCTTGGCTACCTGCTCGACATCTCTCCCAAAGACTTGGAGAAGGTACTCTATTTTGCAAGCAATATCGTCACCTGGGTCGATTCCGAAGCTCGCGAAGAGGATGCTGAAGAGCTCAAGGAAGAACTGCAAGCCAGCCTCGAAGAGCTCGATGCTGAGCGTGACCGTCTTATCGAGGCGACGCGTCATCAGAGCACTGAGTATCGCAATGAGGACGGCGAGCCCGAGTACGACGAAGAAGACCTCATGTCTCCCGAAGAGGTCGAATCCGAGATTGCCGACCTGCACGAGGAGTTCGAGGACCGCAAGGACCTCCGCACCGAGGCATACGAAACGCTCATGCGTATCGAGCCCAAGATGCTCATTTCCGATGAGTCGTTGTACCGTGAACTTCGCCTGAACTACCGCGACTATTTCCGCGGCGGCATGGGCGCAGAGGCCGTGCGCGACCTGCTCGCCAGCGTCGATCTTGATGCAGCTGCAGAGGAACTGCGCGAAACTATCAAGACCGGCAAAGGCCAGAAACGCGCCAAGGCTGTCAAGCGCCTGAAGGTCGTCGAGGCGTTCATTCGCAGCGACAACAAGCCCACGGACATGATCCTCGACGTCATCCCCGTTATTCCGCCGGACCTGCGCCCCATGGTGCAACTCGATGGTGGCCGCTTTGCGACGAGCGACCTCAACGATCTGTATCGTCGCGTCATCAATCGCAATAACCGCTTGAAGAAGCTGCTTGACCTCTCTGCTCCCGACATCATTGTCAACAACGAAAAGCGCATGTTGCAGGAAGCCGTCGATGCTCTGTTTGACAACGGCCGTCGTGGCCGTCCGGTCGTCGGCCCGGGCAACCGTCCGCTCAAGTCGCTTGCGGATATGCTCAAGGGCAAGCAGGGCCGCTTCCGCCAGAACCTGCTTGGCAAGCGCGTTGACTACTCCGGCCGGAGCGTTATCGTCGTCGGCCCGACGCTTAAGATCCATCAGTGCGGTCTTCCCAAGCAGATGGCCCTCGAGTTGTTCAAGCCGTTTGTGATGAAGCGTCTTGTCGAGCTCGAGCATGCTGCCAATATCAAGGCGGCCAAGCGCATGGTCGAGCGTGGCGCGAGCGTTGTCTGGGACGTCCTCGAAGAGGTCATCACGGACCACCCCGTGCTGCTCAATCGCGCACCAACCCTGCACCGTCTGGGCATCCAGGCGTTCGAGCCGGTGCTCGTAGAAGGCAAGGCCATCCGCCTGCATCCGCTCGTCTGCACGGCATTCAACGCCGACTTCGACGGCGATCAGATGGCAGTGCACGTGCCGCTTTCGAGCGAGGCGCAGGCAGAGGCTCGCGTCCTCATGCTCAGCTCCAATAACATCAAATCGCCTGCACACGGCAAGCCGCTTACCATCCCCACGCAGGATATGATCATCGGCGTCTACTATCTCACCGCCGCCCGCGATGGCTTTCCGGGTGAGGGACGCTACTTCATGGACTTCAAGGATGCGCAGAATGCATACGATGCTCGCGCCGGTATCGACCTGCAGGCAAAGATCTTCGTGCGTCTCAAGTACGATACGAAGGTTCAGACCTCGTATGGCGTCTTCGAAGAGAAGAAGGCTGGCGAGCGCATCGAGACCACGATTGGCCGCATCATCTTCAACAGCGTACTGCCGCGCGACCACGCCTATATCAACCATGGTATGGACAAGAAAGAAGTTGGCCGTCTCATCGAGGACTGCGCAAATACGTATCCCACGCCCGAAATGATGGAGATCCTCGACGGACTCAAGGCCGTTGGTTTCCACTATGCGACGCGTGCAGGCGTTACCGTCTCTGTCTACGATGCAACGATTCCGCCCGAGAAAAGCGAGATTCTCTCCGAGGCAGACAAGAAGGTCGCGACAGTTGAAGAAGACTATGAGATGGGCTTCATGAGCGCTGACGAGCGTCACCGTCAGATTGTCGACATTTGGACCGACGCGAACGAGGAAGTCGGCAACGCCATGGCCGAAAACTTCGACCACTTCAACCCCATCTACATGATGGCGTTCTCCGGTGCTCGCGGCAACATCAAGCAGATTCGTCAGCTTGCAGGTATGCGCGGCCTCATGGCAGACCCGAAGGGCGAGATCATTGACCGTCCTATTAAGGCGAACTTCCGTGAGGGCCTGACCGTATTGGAATACTTCGTCTCTACGCATGGTTCCCGAAAGGGTATGGCCGATACCGCGCTGCGTACTGCAGACTCCGGTTATCTGACCCGACGTCTCGTCGACGTTGCACAAGACGTCATCATCCATGAAGAGGATTGTGGCACGAGCGACGGCGTCGAGCTGCCCGTGGTCAACCGCAAAGGCGAGCTTGATCAGAATCTCGTTGGACGCTGCATGGCTGCGGACATCATCGTTCCAGAAACCGGCGAAGTCCTGCTCGCGGCTGGCGAGTACATCGACAGCATGGAGCAGATCGCGGCATTCGACCGTGCGGGCGTGAAGACTGTGAAGATTCGCAGTCTGATGACCTGCCACGCGCATTCCGGTGTGTGCCAGAAGTGCTATGGCTACGATCTCGCCGCTGGCCGCCCCGTCAATCTGGGCACCGCAGCGGGCATCATCGCCGCGCAGTCCATCGGCGAGCCCGGCACACAGCTCACCATGCGCACCTTCCATTCGGGCGGTGTTGCAGGCGAGGACATCACGCAGGGTCTCCCGCGTGTTACCGAGCTTTTTGAGGCGCGTAAGCCCAAGGGTCTTGCCGTGCTCGCAGATATCGCCGGTACGCTGCAGATTGTCGCCACCAAGGACAGCCGCACGCTCACTATCCACAATGAGGAAGGCGAGGTGCGCGAGTACCAGACGAGTGCGCGCACGCAGCTCATGCCCGGCGTTACCGATATGTGCACGGTCGAGGTAGGCCAACAGCTCACCAAGGGCTCCATCGACCCGCACGAGCTTCTGCGTCTTACCGACGTGAACACGACGCTTCGCTATATTGTCGAGCAGGTTCAGGACGTGTACATGTCTCAGGGCGTCGATATCAACGACAAGCACATCGAGGTCATCGCACGTCAGATGCTCCGCAAGGTGACGGTCACGGATCCGGGCAGCTCCAAGTACCTCCCGGGTGCTCAGGTCAACCGTTACGAATTCGAGGAAGAAGCCGAGCGCATCATGCTCGAAGGCGGCGATGTGCCCATCGCGCGTCCGCTCATCTTGGGCATCACCAAAGCCTCGCTCGCGACCGAATCGTTCCTTTCTGCAGCGTCGTTCCAGGAGACAACCAAGGTGCTCACCGACGCAGCCATCGAAGGCAAGGTCGACAAGCTCGCTGGCCTCAAAGAGAACGTCATCATCGGCAAGCCGATTCCCGCCGGCACCGGCCTCAAGCGTTATCGCAACTTGCAGCTCACCTATAAGGGCGAGCGCATCGATCGCAGCGGCACGAGCGCAGACCGTCTACCCGATTGGGCACCCGAAGAGCTCAAAGAAACCGAGAGTCTGCTTCCGCAGCCGCAGGAATGGGCGCTTAACGGCGACGAGTTCCTCGCAGGCGTACATGGCGATATGTCGATGCTGCTGGGCAATGGGTATCTGGGCGGTCACGTACAGCAGATTGCTCCCGAGGTCGCCAAGCTCTATCTGTTCGACGATCTTGGTGTAAGCCAGCGCTGGGCAAACAAGTTTAGTGAGGCCTCTATCGAAACGGTCGGCGACCTGCTCGGCAAGACCGAAGACGAACTGTTCCGTATCGAGGGCATTGGCGTAAAGGCTATCGAAGAGCTCAAGGCCGGCCTCGAGGCACGCGATCTGCTCCACATACTCGATAATCCCAAGGATACCGAGGAGCCCGACGCCTCACAGCTGCTCGAGATGCTCTTCTCGCCCGAAGACGCCATGTATATGGGCGGAGATGTCCCGCAGTCGTACAGTGCTGACCCCGATGACGACCCCGAGGACCTCATTGGCGGCCCCGCGCAGCGCCATCCGTCATCCGATGATGAGATGCTCGAGGAGCTGCTGGGCGGTCTGAACGATGCTGGTTTTGGTATCGTCGACGAGGAAATCGAGCGACAGACCAACGAAGAAGATGGTGATTTGCTCGGCTAGAGTTCAGTAACAACTGACGCTTTGTAAAGGCGCCTGGGGTTCAAACCCCGGGCGCCCTTTGTTTGCTTATGTCATCCTCGCAGCGAAGCGGTACCCCATGTCATCCCGAGCGAGCGAAGCTGGTCGAAGGATCTCGCGAATGGCTGGGAGGATGATGCGGCAAGGCCATGCGGGCACGCTTCGCTCGGGACACATGGGACTTCTGGCGCTCGCTTGGCAGATTACTCTTGGTTGAGTTGCTGGCGTTTGACCAGGTCGGCAAACATGCCCTCACGCTCTACGAGCTCGTCATAGGTGCCATCTTCCACGATATGCCCTTTGTCGAGCATGATGATGCGATTGGCGTGGCGTATCGTGGACAAGCGGTGCGCGATGACGATGCGCGTGCAATTCAGCTCATCGAGAGCATCACTGACGTGCTTTTGTGTGAGGTTGTCGAGTGCCGATGTGGCCTCGTCGAGCATAAGTATGCGCGGCTTGCCGCAGACGGCGCGCGCTATTAAAAGGCGCTGGCGCTGGCCGCCGGAAACGCCCCCTCCGCCTTCGCTGATGAGCGTCTGCATGCCCATCGGCATCTTTCGTATGTCGTCGGCGATTCCGGCAAGCTCGGCTGCCTCCCACGCATCATCGATCGTTGCGTGTGGGTTCATGATGGTTATGTTGCTGAACATGTCGCCCGCGAACAAATCGCCGTTTTGCATGACCACGCCGATATGCTTTCGTACCGAGCGTGCGTCGACCGATGCGAGGTTCTGTTCACCGTAGTAGACCGTTCCAGTGAGCGGTTTCTCGAAGCCGAGGAGGCATCGCAGCAAGGTCGATTTGCCACATCCCGTGGTACCCACGATTGCCACATACTCACCGGAACGGATTTTCAACGATATGCCGTCGAGAACAAGCGGGAGGTTCGGCGCGTATCTGAATGAGAGGTTCGATACTTCGATGTCGCCGGTCAGTGAGGATACTTGCTTCTCGCCCGAGAGATTTTCCGGTACGGCTTTCATGATGGGCTCGAGCATCTCGAGCAAGGGGGTCAAACGGGCTAGCATTGGAATGGCCGTGGCCAGCGCTGTGATGGCGCCCGATACCATTCCGAATGCGTAGTTGAAGGCCATGTAATCGGACACAGAGGCATTGGTCGTTGCCGCAATGTCAAAGAATAAGATGGTACCCGCCACTGCAATGAGCGGAATGAGCGTCGGGGCTGCCAGCAAAAGCGCCGGCCTGCCGTAAATTGCCTGTGACATGCCCGCGTACCTCTTCGCCCAAAACGAGAATGCTCGCTTTTCTGCGCCGGCGATTTTCAGTTTTGCGACGCCGTGCAGCAATGTCGGAACCACGCCCGAAAGCTTTGTTTTCTGTTGCATCTGCGCACGGTTGTAGCGGATGGTGGAAAAAAGCGCCAGAAAAACCGTCACCAGCTGAATCACGGCAACCACAAGCGCGGGGGCGGCTAACTGAGGGACGAATCCAAATATTTGTACGATGTACGCGAATGAGAACAGGCAGGTAAGCCCGATGTTCAACGCACTCTTCGAGAAGAGCTCGACGAACAACGACGCGCTCGAAACGCGGTGCGCTAGATCTCCGGGTGCAAGTTGTCTGAAGAACGACGGTGGTAACAACAAGACCCGAGCGTATATTGCCGCCTCTAACTGCACCTGCAGCTTCAACATGAGCCGTGCGTTTACGATGGAGCTCGACACCTTGATAAGCGCCTGCGAGCAGATGATTCCGAAAAGCAACGCGCCGATGGGGACGATGAGCGACATCATCCCCGAAGGAATGACGGCATCGAAAAGCAGCCGGTAGGCCACCGTGGGAAGCATGCCCAAAAGTGTTGTGATAATAACGGCGAAGATCAAGAGGAGGTAATCCTTCGCCTCGAGCGATTTCCACATGAAGCTGATTATGTCACGCGCGGATAGTTCTTGAGCCGGGAGCGGGCGGTAGAAGCAGAGTGCCTCGCTTGCAAGGTTATCTGCCGTACGCTTGTTGATGGTGACCTTTTCCTTGGACACGGGATTGACGTATCCGTATCCGCGTGAACGCAGAGGAATTATGGCCACGGGGCTGCCTTCTTTGAGCCTGCCTAGATACGCACCGGTCGAATCGCGCCACCAAGATCCCTCCAGGCGCACGGGGCGCTTCATGACGCCCGTGGGTCGAATGGCGCTTTCAATACGCTCCATCGGATCGGTTATGTCGTCGGGGATCTCAGCGGGCTTTTGCCCATAGAATGCCAGAACGGCACTTACCGCGTTGTCGGCTGCAGCTGCATCGTCAAGGGTGAAATGCGGCGCGCGCCCCGACCCGATCACGGATGCTGCCAGACGTGCGTAGGAGTCTTCGAGTTCTTCCTGATCGAACCGATAACGCTCTTTGACTTGATCTGAGAACCAACCCATATCAGT
>CACZSV010000192.1 GCA_902783925.1 uncultured Coriobacteriaceae bacterium | reverse complement strand
TTGCCCTCGTTGGTGACAAGCGTGACCGAACCGGTTTCTGCCACGGCAAAGTTGCAGCCGCGGATGCCGACCTTCGCGCTCAGGAATTCCGGGCGAAGGATCTTGCGCAGAAAATGCGTGATGTTCTCGGGAACGGAATCGCCATCGTAGCCACGCTCCTTACGATACAGCTCGGCGATATCCTCGCGCGTATGATGCAGCGCCGGCACGACGATATGCGAAGGCATATCCCCCGCCGTCTGAAGAATATTCTCCGCGCAATCCGTCTCGATAACGTTGACGCCCGCTTGCTCAAGAATGTGATTGAGGCCGATTTCCTCGGTCATCATACTCTTCGACTTGACGGCGGTGTTTGCAGCATGGTTCTCGAAAATATCGAGCGCCTCCCAGAGCGCCTCGTATTCCGTGGGTGCGAAATGCACGTGCACGCCATGCGACTCTGCATTCTGTGCGAACTGCTTGATGTAGAAACCGAGATTCTTGCTCACGTTATCGCGAATGTTCATCGCGGCCGTGCGCATCTCCTGCCAACCGGGCTCTGCCTCGACGAGCGCTTTGCGCTTTTGATAGAAGGTCTCCTGCGCGGTCTCGATCGCGTTGTGCTTGAAGTCGTCGGCGATAGCCTTGCTCGCACGCTCGCGTAAGGATTCCTCGGTGTTATACAGAATCGCCATGACTACTCCCTCGCATCCAGAATTTCCGCGATGTGCATTACACGAATATCGCGGTCAAGCTCACCGTTTGTGCGCATGCGTGAAAGAGCACCCTTGATGTTCATGAGGCACGGGACGTCCGCACCGCAGATGACCTCTGCGCCGGTGTTGATTATGGTCTGGCACTTCTCGCGCACGATTTCGCCGGAAATCTCCGGCTCCTTAAACGAGAACGTTCCGCCAAAGCCGCAGCACCTGCCGGCATGCTCCATTTCGATATACTCGAGCCCCTCCACGGCTTCGAGCAGCTGCAGCGGCGGCTTCTCGATGCCGAGCATGCGCGTCATATGGCAGCTCTTGTGATACGTAACCGTGTGATGGAAGCTCGCGCCAAGATCGGTTGCGCCCAGCTCGTTCACGATGAAATCCGTGAATTCGAACATGCGCGGACGAAGCTCCTCGATCTGGCTCAGGTACTTTCCTTCGTCAAGGATGGTCGGGTAATCGTTAAGAATCGCGTTCATGCACGAGCCCGTGAGCGAAACCACCCGATCGTATTTTTTCAAGTCGTATGCATCGAGCACATACTTTGCGATGGGAACCGTTTCTTTGGCGTAGCCAGAGTTGAGCAAACCCTGCCCACAACAGACTTGCTCATCGGGCATCTCGACCTCGCAGCCGAGCCTCTCGAGCACGTTGACTGCCGCAATGCCGATTTCTGGATAGAACATGTCGACCATGCAGCCTGGGAAAAACGCAGTTCTCATGTGGTGGAACACCCCTTCCACGTAGAGCCTCAAAAAAATGCCACATTACATTGTAGGTCTTTTAGGGGTGAAACAGAGGCAAGATTTGCGGTGGGCGTATTATCCGCTCTACAATGCCCGTAGGAAATTCCGCGACGTGAGGAGACGACGATGGCTTCATCAGAAAAACAACGCACGTGGTCCTTCTTGAGAAATGTCTGTCCCATTCCCGAAGAAGCGGACGGCATTCTTGTCGAAGACGAAACCGTCTATGCATGCTATACGGGAGATTACTTCGATGATTTCAACAAGAATGTGCGTACCGACGCGCGTTATGTGTTCACGAACTTGCGATTTATCCTGATCAAGCACTATGAATTCGACTTCACCGATAACCAAGTGAGCATCGTCTCCTTGCCCTGGCGCTTAGTCGATAGCTGGCATTCCGACGTGACGGAAAGCTTCAACGAGGAACGTGCCAGCATCTACCGCGAGGGCAAAGGTATCGAATGGCGCAACCTCGGCTGGGAGGCGACAATCACCATCCGCACGCGCGTGGGCGAAGACTGGAAGTTCCGCATTGCAGACCGCCTCGTCGATGACGAATCCAGGCTTGCGGACTTCGACAACATGATTGCGAGCTGCGTGCTCTAGCGAGGCGTGGGGCCATCGGGGTGGCGAAACCTCTGTAAGGGTGCTCTCCTGAGCGTCCGCGCTGCAATCGCCGAGTCCGAAGCTAGGGCTCACAGGTACGCACTCCTACTACACAGATTGCCGCCGTTTCCATAACCTGCGTCGGGATACAGCGGGATGCGGGGCTCCACCCATTGCTCAGCGCATCCGTTCCGGCGCACCTTCTGCATTCTGCACTAAAGGTGCACGGGTTTCTCAGCTGGCCCAATGCACCTTCTGCGTTCTGGATAAAAGGTGTGCTCGTTTTACATTCGTTCCGGCGCACCTTCTGGCAAAAAGGCAAAAGGTGCACCGGATTCTCAGCTTATCCAATGCACCTTCTGCGATCTGAATAAAAGGTGCGCTCGTCTCCCACTCGTTCCAGCGCACCTTCTGGTAAAAAGGCAAAAGGTGTACGGGTTTCTCAGCTGGCCCAATGCACCTTCTGGTAAAAAGG
>CACZSV010000191.1 GCA_902783925.1 uncultured Coriobacteriaceae bacterium | reverse complement strand
GGGCAGGTGCCCGTCTGGACCTGGGGCTCGTTTCCCGCCATTGCACTTGGTCTGAAGCACATAATGAACCTCCGCTCTTTCCGCGGGCCGCATACGCCCCGCTCCCTGCGCCGGCCCCCGTCGCCGTTTCCCACGGTTTCACGGGGAGCGCCGCCCTTTCACATCTATTGTACGTGCAAAGGAGCGTTTCGTCTCAATTTTGGATGCTGCGCGCTAGGGTGGCGAGCCTCTGCTCGGGAGCGGCGGCTTTCCCTCTCATCTTTTGCGTACGTGTGTCAGAATAGATAGTTGAGTATGACGCGTGCAAGAGGGGATGACGATGGAAAACGGCTCGCAAAACGCAAGAGGAAGGCTACATTTCGGTTACCTGGTGGTGGCCGCGCTTGTGCTGACGAGCTTCATACCGCTCTCACTCGCGCTCAGCTGTGCGGGCATCTTCTATCCGCCGCTTTCCGAGGCACTCGGTGTGGAAAAGGGCGTGCTGAGCTATTACATCTCGGTTCTGTGGCTGGCGGCACTCGTGACATTGCCCTTTATGGGCCGCCTTCTCGACGGCAAGGACGCGCGCGTATGTTTGACGGTGGCAGTGGCCATAGCCGTTGCGTCGTTCGTGTGGCTGTCGTTCACGCAAACGCTTTGGCAGTTCTACGTTGCAGCGGCCGCGATGGGCGTATCTGTGGGCATGTTGCTCTTCTTAGCGCCCTCCACCCTCATCAACCGCTGGTTTGCCAAGCGTGCCGGCTTTATGCTCGGCATCTGCATGGCTTTCACGGGCGTGGGCGGCATGGTGTGGTCGACCGTGGGCGGTCTGCTCATTGATACGATCGGATGGTCCGTCACGTACCTGGTGTTCGCGGCGCTCTCAGCGCTCTGCCTTCCCGTGACGCTGTTCATGATTTCGAGCCGCCCCGCCGATAAAGGGCTTCAACCCGTCGGGTGGGAACCGGGCGAGGATGCGCACGCCGCCGCGTCTGCAGCGCAGGGTATTCCCGCTTCCCAGGCGTTCAGGATGCCGGTGTTCTACCTCATCTTGGTCATGTGCTTCACGCTCAACATCGCCATGGCGGTGTACTTCATGATCCCCAGTTACGCCACCACGCTTGAAATCGGCGCGGCTATGCCCCTGCTCGGTGCCACGGCCTCATCTGTTGCCATGGCAGGCCAGACGATATCGAAGCTGGTCTTGGGCGCGGTAGGCGAGAAGCTGCCCTATGCAAGCACGCTTGTTGCGCTCGTCTGCGGCATCGTGGGTTCGGTGCTATTCGCTTTTCTCGCAATTAGCATGCCCGTCTTCTACGCGGCGGCGCTGCTCTTTGGCGTCTACTACGGCATCACCAATGTCATGATGCCGCTGTTCACCCGTTTGAGCTTTGGCGATGCCGAGTATGCGCAAATCTACTCGCGCGTGTCGATGGTCGCCTCCATCAGCAACGTCATCGGGGCGTTTATCTGGGGAACCGTCGTGAGCCTGACGGGAAGCTACGTCGTCATGTTCTGTGGCGCCATCGCGCTCATGGCCATCACCTGTGTCGTCGTGGTAGCCATCAGCCGCCTGCGGGCGAAGTGACCCCGGGAATCGCGTTACAGCAAAAGCCACGGTATGAGAAGTTTGCCAATCGCATCCTCGACCTTGGTGGCGATATCAAGATTGAAGCACGTCCCGAGGTGATGCTCGCGTCCAGCGCATTATGCGAATAGCGCCTTCGCGTGTCGCCCGGAATGCTCTTCTCGGTTTTAATGCGCATGAGCGGCCGATGCCATGCGGGCGCTCAGGACATGCGCTCCGTTTTCACGAGCTCGAAGGGTATGAGTCCCTGCAACGCGCGCGTAGTCTCGTTAACGCATGATATTGCATCGAAGGCCCCCGCTGTCTTCAGCACCGTGTAGGTCATATCGCCTTCAATCGAGTCATAGCCAGCGGGGGCAAACCCGTTGCGCTGATAAAACGCAAGGCGTCGTTCCCGTTGTACGGCGTTGGGAGCGGCCGGGTCGATTTGCTCTATCTCGAGCACGATGATGCGCCCCGGGAACCGCGCCTTAATCTGCCCGAGTATGCGCGTGCCGTATCCACGCGATCTATCCTCGGCGCAAACGGCCAAAAACAAGAGGTAGAGGTAATTGCCGGTATCGATGCTGTAGGAAAACCCGCAAAACGCATCTGCATCGAAGTATGCCGTGTATGCAACGGCAGGCTCGCTTGCGAGCTCGTCGAGAACGCCGCAGTCGATGCGCTCTTCCGGCACAAACGCCTCTTCGTAGAGCTTGATTACCTTGGGGTATATTGCCGAAAAAGGCCGCACTTCGACTTCCCGAAGCGCCCCTGCATTCGTTCTAATAAAGTCGGTCATCTCATGTACCTGCCCAAAAGTCCTTGCAAAACGGCCCGCAACAAAGCGAGTATCAATATACGCCTTTACCCGTATTACCCCAATCGGCCCGAAGCGATGATTTCCAGATACGAGGTCAGGCAGCAAAGCGCGAACCCCACCACGAGCACGGCGAACACGATATTTGCCGTCCGCGGCTTCATGCGGTCGAAAGCTGCGCACACCAGCGGAAACACGAGCCATACGTAGATAGTGGATGCCAGCCCGAGAAAGAAGTCATTTACCAGCCACGCTTGGTTCAAGACGTTAAACGGCAGCTTCTCGTTGTTCCAGTACGGGTATTCGCCGCTCGCATCTGGCTGGTTCACGAGTAGCCCAAAGGTGAGTTCCAGAAGCATCGACACGAACACTGCGAGCAAGAACGTCTTCAGCACGGTCTTCCACGCCGCGCCGCTGCTCTTTACCAGATGCTCTTTAATCGGCTCGAACACGAGTGTCATGAAAACGACGCCAAGGCCATACACCCAGTAGGGGTGCCACCAGGGATCGTTCCACACCACATAGTCGTCTTCGACAGCATCGAACAGCGAGTCGACGATGACGCAATAGCCCAGCTCGACCCAATGTCCGAGAATGTTGAACAGGATGAAGCACGCGATGAGCGCACGCCAGAACGCCCATGTCTTTGGGGCGAACCATGATCTGCGCACTATGTCTGCCAATGTCTTCATTGCTTTTTTCTATCGGTCATATGGATTCAAGATAAGTTGTATCGCAGATGCATTGCGGATTGTCTCTCATCATAGAAAAAGCTTAGGTCAATTTCTGTCCCATAACCTACGTCGGGGATGGGGTGAAAACGACACAGGTTATCCGTTATTCCACAGCCTGTGTTGCTGCGGGCTCGCCTGTGGCCGATTACCGTTGCTTGAGCCAGTCTTCGCGAAGCAATCTGGAGGTGTGCTCCGGCCAGCCGGCGATCGGACCATCTGCCCTAGAGCTTCGATAACCTCGGAGAGCTTTTGATAGGGGATGGAGATGATAACACGGCCCTGCGGGTACACCTTGCGCCTACGCATGCCATGTCCAAGGCCCGATATGGTGTAGTTCACCTTGCCATTCACATACGGGTATCCAAAGAGCCATGCGCACGAAAGCACGCACGACGCCGTGGATTGCCATAGGTCGCCGGAGATATAGCTCGTGGCACGCATGAGCACGTCGGCTTGCGGTATGTCGGCTACGCAGAGCAGCAGGTCAGGTTCGAAATCGCACAAGTTTCGCTTTGATTTTGCGTAGCGCCAGGATGCACACGACGTTGCCGATGGGGTCATCGACGAGATGTGCGGTTATCAGGCATCATCTCTTTAAACCTTTGTATCACCGAGAGCTTTTACGGCAGTCACGTGATGTCGCGACACCTTCGGCCTTCGGTGTAGTTCCTACCCCTTTGTTTCCCTTCTTGAATTATATTCCTTTGGTTATTATTTGCAGCTGTTTCCCGATGGAGTTTTCACTCAGAATGACCTGGGGCGGGCACCCACACGCCCTTATTCCCACTCGAGGCCCTTTGCGCGCGTGGCGATGCGCGATTCGTCGATGGCCATGGGCTTTGCAAAGTAGTAGCCTTGCGCGCGTTCGCAGCCGATGGCGCGCAGAAGCTGTAGGTGCTCTTCGGTCTCGACGCCCTCTTGCAGCGGGTTGACTCCTAGCTCCTTGGCGCCCTGAACGATGTGGCGGATGAGCTCGGCGGCAAGCGGGTTTTTGTCGTAGGTGCGCAAAAACTCCAGATCGAGCTTCAGAACATCGGAATCGTAGTTGAGCAGGTTGTTGAGCGAGGAATAGCCGCTGCCAAAGTCGTCGATCCAGATGTGGTAGCCCGCGTCGCGGAAGCGCTTGATCTCGGCCTGCAAGTGCTCGAAATCAGCGTTCAGCGCGCTTTCCGTGATCTCGATATCGATGAGTTTGGAAGGCAGGTCGTATTGCTTGCGTATATGCTCGGCCTCTTCGAATATGTTGCACATCTCGAAATCGATTTGCGACAGGTTCACTGAGACAGGCTCGACGGGCTCGCCGAGCGTCACGAGCGCGTTCAGGTCGATGCAAACCTTCCTGAACATGAACAGGTCGAGCTTGTGAACCAGGCGGTATTCCTCCAAGGTGGGGATGAACTTCGACGGGCTCAGCGTTCCCATCTTGGGGTCGATCCAGCGTGCGAGCGCCTCATAGCCGCAGATGCGTCCTGTGGCCACACGGATGACCGGCTGGTAGAACACCTTGACGTATTCCTTCTCGATGGCTTCATCTAACGTTTCCACAACGTACTGCTTCAAGCGTAGCTTCTCGTAGAAATTGTCATCGTATACGGCATAGACTGTGTCGTAGCGACGCTTGACCGTATTGCATGCCAGGCGCGCATGGTCGCAGGCGATGCCGACTTCCTTGCAGTTCTCGTCGAGCTTGTAGACGCCCACCTTGACTTCGATACGTGTGTTGTCGAGTATGCAGGCCATGGTGTCGTGCACGTGCATGACGCGTTCTTTTGCGTCCGCGGCGTTCGTGCAAACGACAAAGTGATCGTTCGAGAATCGCGCGACGTCGTCTTCCGGGAATTCCTTGCGCAGCGTGTAGGCTATGCGGCAGAGCAGGTCGTCGCCGCGCTCGAACCCGAAATTATCGTTGAGCATCTTGAAGTTCAGGATGTCGAAATGCAGGAAGGTGAGCCCAGTACGCTGCTTTTCGTCGTCGAGCTTCGCCTGCACGTTTTCATAGAACGCCGCCATGTTCGCGAGCCCCGTGAGCTTGTCGGTATGCTGATGCATGGCCAGAATCTCTGCTTCAGCGAAGCTGTTGGTGTCGCGGTTGTAGTATTCGTCCGCGTTAACGTCGACGATGTAGACGTAGAAGAACTTCTTGCCGTTTTCGCCGTGAATCAGGTGCCCAAAGTCTTCGACGTAGCGTACGTCGCCTTGCTTTGTGAGGATGCGGTAGCGGACGTAATCGTGGTATTTCTCGCTCGTGAAGGTCTGAGCCTGAATGTCGTTTTGAATGCGATCGATATCGTCGGGATGCACCATGCCCCTGAAGCTGTTGTTCGTCAGCTCTCTCAGTTCGGCGATGGACTTGCATCCAAAGAGCTCTATGACGTTTTGCTCGGCAAAATATATTTCTTCAGCGCCTTCTGCGTCGTAGATGAAAAAGCCACCGGGAAGACCACTTGGGATGAGATTGTCGTCGGGATTGAGGGCGAAGGCGGGTTTTTCTGACGTGGACATGATGTCTCCAAACGCGGCAGCGGCGTGCCGGGTGGTGTCATGCGAGCAGGCATCCAGCAGTCACGGACGCAAGCGTCTTGTTGAGTGTGCGGTATGACTTTACCACGAGATAGCCTATTCAGGAGTTACATAATGACTAATTGTTCGCCAAAGCTCACTTGTGATTCGGCTTGTGAGTCGTCATGACGTTCTTCGCGACTCATTCTTGGGCGTAAGGGCGGGCTTCAGCCCGCCCGAATGAGTCGTCATGCCGACTCACGAAACGCCGATGCCTTCCGGCAAAAATGCGGCCCCGTCGCCTGCCTTAACCCGCCTACGCGCTTTGGACGCTGTAATAGGCCTCCAGTTTGGGTCGCGCTCGTAGGTAGTACGGCTCGAGTCCTTTGTCGAACTGCGATCCCATGCCTTCCATGATGATGGAATCGGCTTGCTCAAACGACATGCTCTCCTTGTAGACGCGCTTGCTCACGAGCGCGTCGTATACGTCTGCGATGGCCATGATGCGGGCTTCGATGGGGATTTCCTCGCCTGCGAGCCCCTTGGGGTATCCCGTGCCGTCCCAGCGTTCGTGGTGGTAGTGGGCGACGTTTTCGGCCAGGATTTGGAACGCATGGTCATCGGTGCCTTTCAGGATTTCGTGCACGATGCGCGCGCCTTCCGGCGCATGGGTCTTCATTATTTCGAATTCCTCGGGCGTGAAGCGTCCCGGCTTGCGCAAAATGGCATCGTCGACCGCGATCTTGCCGAGGTCGTGCATGGGCGCGGCCTTCACGATGTTGCGGCAGAACTCGTCGGTGAAGCTGCAGGTCTCATCTTTTCGCATCTCATCGACAAGCATGCGCACGCCTTCGCTCGTGCGGCGAATATGGCCGCCCGTCGAGTTGTCGCGGCTTTCGACCATGGTCGCCATGCTCATCACGAGATTGTCGTGCATCTCGACGATATGCGCGGTTTTCTTGTCGACTTCGGATTGCAGCTCGGTGTTGAACGTGTTGAGGAGCTTGATGTACTGCTGGTCCTTGGTGTCGTCGGTGATGAACAGCTGGTAGCCCTTCTTGCGCTTGCCGCTGTAGAGGTAGTGGACGTCGATTTGATAGGTCTTATCGCCTTTTTCGAAGAGGAACTCGTTTTTCGATTGATCGGCGGCAAAGCTCTGCAGCCAGACAAGCGCCGTTTGCTCCATGAACTCGTTGCCCGTGATGGGGCGGTCGACCGTCAGATTGCAGAGCTCGGGGAACACGTGCTTGGCCGTCTCGTTGCTGCCAAGGTAATTGAATTTGAAATCGAACGAGGCAAATCCCGTGTCGCCGTTTTGCACGAGCGAGTCGATGGCGATGTCGGTGACGTCGTAGAGCCCAATGCGGTAGATGATGATGAGGTATACGATGAGCCCAAAGTCGTATGCAGCGGGCAGCAGCTCGATTTCATTATTGAAGGCGCGCCCGCCGAAGAAGCAGATTATGGCCATGAGCTCGGTGAGGAAGAGCAGAAAGATTGTCGAGCGCGGTACCTGGTTCTTTTTGAAATAGCTGTACGCGATTGCCGTGAAGCTCATCGTGAAATACACCAGGACCATGACGATGAACACGGTGTGCATGATTCCGTACTGCTTGTCGAGCAGGGCGGTCCCATCGACGATTCTGAGCGAAACATCTTCGTAGAACAGCGGGGATACGCCCATGGTGAGCGATGAGGCGTAGACGACCGTGCTCAGCGCTATCAGCCCCGTTCGTACCCAGCGATTCAGCTTGATGTTGCAGAGACTTAATACGGCGAGCATCAAGACGAGCTGCATGTAGCATGCGCCGATGTAGACGACCTTGTTGGCGACGAGCGCCGCCTCGAGCGTTTGGGAGTGAGCCAGAAGCGATACCCCTAGATTTGCTACAGGCACCAAAACGAACAGAATCGTGATATGCACGTCGAAGTGCTTGCGCCAGAGGAATATG
>CACZSV010000190.1 GCA_902783925.1 uncultured Coriobacteriaceae bacterium | reverse complement strand
CTGCTGCTGCCAGTGGTTTGGTTGGTGTGCCAGCCAACATAGAGCACGTCGTTCGTCTTCACGGCCTTGGGGCTTGCGGGGATGGTGGATGTATCGTCGCTCGTCTCCTTGACCATTTCGACGGTCACGTTGCCGGGTGTGGCATCGTTTGGCCCAATGGTGGCTACCTTGACGTCGACCTTCTTGCCAACATCCGCGAGTGTGGCGCCTTCGTTGATCTTGCTATCGGCTGCGAGCCAGGAAACATAGCAATTCGTTCCGTCGGAGGTGATGGACGGCGAGTAATCAGCGAAGTTCTTGGATTCGCTTGTGTCGATTAAGATGGGCGTCGACCATGTGCCGTCTGCAGCTCGACGTGAGTAGACGAGCGCGCTGCGGTTGAGGTCATCGCGCTGCTCAAGCTCGGGGACATTCGCTGCGTCCATGATATAGGTCATGACCGAGCCACTATTGGTATCAGCGATCGCAAGCTCGGTTTCGCCGTAGGTATTTTTGCGTATGACGCCGGCATCCTGCTCAGCTACTGACAGGTTGGCATCCTGTGCCATGAGAACTGCACCGGGTTGATCGGTGGCCGCCTGCGCGCCGTTTTCGTCTGACGCCGCAGCACTCAAGTTGGTATCGGTATCCCGTGAGTTCAGGTACTCGCGCGAGTCGGTGGGGTAGGGCGTGTTGGCGTCGACCGATGCTATCGATGTGGCGGTTCCATCCGGACTGGTATTACTGGGCGCGGAGTTTGCGCTTGCGGTACTCGTGGATGGGTCGACATCTTGCAATGCCGGCGCTTTCTTGCCGTTTTTGTTGTAGATGGGCTTCTTGCCCGCCAATATCGTCCAAGTGGCAACAGTGAAGCCAAAGACCTTGGCCTTTGCGCCAAAGCTACCGTCAAAGTAGATCTGATCCACTCCGAAATCGGGGAGAATTTCGAAGTCGATATTGAAGCTGCCCTTGCCAAAGGCGCCAACGGAAGCGACGTAGTTCAGACCGATTCCGATATAAAGCTCGGCGCCGGCGTACGCACCTAGGCCGAACTTGCCGGACACTTTGCTCCCGCCGTCATCCAGGGGGGTGAGCTTGCCCGAGAGCATCGCCCTGCCGCCCACGCTGATCGTGAGCGTGCCGGTGAAGCACAGGTACTGGGCGTGACCGTCGGCCTTGACGCCGTATGAGATGATGAGATTGAGTGATTTGGGAGCTTTGGGGTTAGACGAGTTGTATGACAAATAGCCGCAGATGTTCCAGTCGGCCGATTTACCACCCCATGCACCGAGGCCCTTGCCGCTCCAGCCTTTGTCGGCTTTAGCGATTTTCTCGGCAACGCCTTCCTTCGAGTATTTCTGCCATACGTTGCCGTTCTTGATAGCCTCGTAGAAATCCTTGTCCTCGGGACTGCAGTTGATTCCTGCGATCGTGGTGCCGTCGTCTAGGTGCTTAAAGGTTAGAGGGAGTTTGATTGCGTTGAGGGTGAAAGTGCTGCCGTCGATGAATTTAAAGCCCGTGTTTCTGAACGTGTAGCTCAGACCGTTTGTAAACGACCAGTTGCTTTGGTTGCCCTGGCTGCCATCCGGGACCGTAACGCTTTCGGCCTTTTTGGTGTCGGTAAAACGGATGTTCACCTCTTTGCTGTAAATGTCTTGTGATCTGCCGCCCGCTTTGGTCCATGCCTTGAGGATGATCTTCTTTGCGTCGGCCATGTCTTTGATGCGCACGCTGTGCTTGGTGTCATAGCTTGATGCGAGGCGCGTCTCGTTGCCTTTCGCGTCGACTTTGTAGATCTCGCGCGTTGTGGGGGTAGGGCCGCCGTCTTCTATCTCGAACACGACCGAATCTGCGCTGTTTTTGTCAAGCGTAACGACTTGCTTGAGGATGTCGTATGTTTTGGCCGATGAACCGGACCCAACGGTGAGCTTAGCGCTCTTTAAGTTCCAATCGGCGTGGGCGCTTGGCGTGGAGAGGAACGCAATTGCTACAAGAACTGCGGCAAGTAAACCGAGGAATGCGCAGGCGAGCAAGGCGAACCGGTGGACAGAGGGCTTTGAAGAGAAGTCGTGAGCAATCATGATACCTCCCAATATCACTGTTGCAGCGACGTGCGAACAATCCCCTTTTTATTGTTTTTATTATACGTTGGGTTGCAGTCGGTCATCTCATGATGGGGAAAACTAATGCATGGACGCGCGAATTAATCGGTGCGCTGTTGCGAAGTTGTAGGGGTTGCCGCGAACGCAATGACTGCCTTCTAAGGGAGCTCGATTTCCGCGTGCATAGTGTCTGCCGATTCGTCGGGAAAACGCAGCTTGATTCCGCAGTATCTGCGGTCCTTCGTGTTATCGGCTTTTGTGCCCGGCCCGTAGGTCCACAGCTCAAAGGAGTCCGTGCCAAGCTCGGCAAAGCGTTTCTGGGCGTTCGAGGCAGTCCAAAACGCGGTCAATGTATCGGGTTCGATCGACTCGGCGAAAATCAACGTGTGAATTGTGGTGTCAGGCCCGGTTTTCGCGAGTAGGTATTGCACGGTCAATGAGGGCCGATGTACGGGGAGGTTGACCTCGTTGTCCTCCTGCGCTTTCTTGTATTGGTTCTCGTCTACGTGCCATACGACGATGCCGCCGACCGGCTCGTTTTCGTACATGCCCGCAAGGCTGGCATCCTGCCCCGTTGCCTGGCGGTTTTCGATGAGGAAGTACTCACCTTGCGTGTCCGTATTGACGCGCAGGACGTTCTTGCCGCCAGCTGCACCTGCGGCTCGCAGCTCATACGTGCCCGATGCATTGACTGTGTCTGCCTTGAGCCAGCTCAGATCGATGAGCGAGAAAGGGTCGAATGACGCCGCGACGTATTCATGCCTTCCTGCACTGTTGGTGACGGGGAGCACGGCACCGGTGTCCATGACCGAGAGGGGGCCGGGTGTCCAGCCCGCCCATGCGGCTTCTGCGTTATAGCTTGTGTCGTAATAGTCGGCGAGACCGAGGTAATGCCCGAGCTCGTGCGTGAGCGTCGACAGCGAATTGGGTGTGACCTGCATGAGACTTGGGTCGACCGTGAGGTCATCTTCGTGGGCGACCGGTACGCTGAGCATTGATTCGCCCATGATCACCGTGTCGTTGGGAACGATGAGGTCTTGCGGGGTAGCGGAATCTGAGGAAAAGGAATTCGCGTGCGCCTGCATACGTGGGAATTCGTTATCGTCGAGCAACGTCATCCAGGGGCCGTCGATGTCGTAACCGGCGACGATGAGCCCAACGCCCAGCTCGTTCTTGCTCAGGGCGCCATCCTTGTTTTTGTCGTACGAGGAGAAGTTCACGTATGCGTCAGCCGCCTTGAGCGCTTCCAGCATGCAGGCGTTGAAGTCGGCGTCGTTATTCGAGAGCTGGTCGTTTGATGCATCGTAGGTGTATGTCCCGTTGGTTCTGCTCGAGGCGGCACTCGTTTCTGCCTGCTTGAACCAGTGCCCATGACCGCGGGGAAGTGTCACGTGGACGATGCCATCATTGGGGGCGTCTGCAGTGCAAGTGTTGCCATTGACCTCGAACGCGCTGGTCTCGAATGCGGGTGTCCAAGTAAAATCGCCGTTTGACTGGTTACTGTAGTAGGCGCTCACGCTCTTGTCGCTTTTGAAGGCGATATCGTGCCAGTTGTAGTCGTTACGGTAGGAGACGGCGTTACTTCCATTTGCATCGCCAGCAAAGCCCACGACAATGAGTACGAGCGGCTCTTCGCCTTTTGCCTCGTTGGTGGAGGTGCTTGCAGGCGAGGACGTGCTTGTATGCGAGGCTGCGCTGCCACATGCTGCGAGAAGCAGCGCGAGTATGGACGCCAGAACTACTGGGGCGATGCGCTTCATTGTGCCTCCAATATATGACGAGCGCGAACCCGTCACGACCGCGATAGCGGCCACAGTCGATGCTCCCGTGGGTGGAGAGCCCGCGCAGGTGAAACCAGCCGACGAGCTTGAAAAAGATACCCTGAAGATTAATCTCAGGATGAATAGTACGAGGTTTATTCGGACTACGTCAACACGGTGGATACCAAGGGGAACATCGTATGGTCTCAGGAAGCACTCTTTGCCACTGACGGCCGGCGTGCGGACTACTTGACCTCTCGTGTACGGCCGGCCTGCAGATTGTGTCGACGCTCAAGGCGATTTCTGGTGACTGGCGGCTCCATGAGCACGTCGAGAGCTAATAGATAGCGACAGCAGGGAGAGCGGAGTCCAGCCGCTAGCGGGCTACAATCAACGCACATGCTGCCACGAAATCATCTGGGCGCTCGACATGGATATCGTGGCCCGAATCGATTTCGGTGTACTCGCAGGACGCAAGGCTGCTTCTCACGCGGGCGGCGTCATCGTCGGTCGTCGCGGCGTATAGTACCCCGTCGTCGCCATAGCGCGTTTTGGCCTTCAAATACGCGGTTGGACACTTGATTGCCTTGAGCATCGCCTCTTGGTCGATACCGGCCATCCAGCTGCCGTCGTAGAACGCTTCGCCAAAGCGTGGGTCGTAATCGTCCATGAAGTACATGCCGCGCGTCCATGCTCGTGGAACCCATGCGTTCACGGCGTGTTCGCCCGGATGTGCGGCGCACCAGGCGGCGGTCTGGTCGGCCAGCATCTGCTTCAGACCTCCGAACAGGCTGAACAGGTAGCTGTTGGCGGCATACCATGCCGCGTAGTCAGTCACCGCGCTTTGCTGCAGGAACGAGTGCGCCACCGTGTATCCGTCGTGCCAGGCAAACGTGCCGGCTCCCTGCTGTGCCTCCTCGGGCGTCACGTGGAACAACGGGGGATCTTCGAGGATGCATGCGGTGACGGTACCAGAGTCATTGGCGGCTATGTAGGCGGCGATGACACCGCCCGACGAATGGCCTGAAACGGCGTAGGGGCCTCCGATGATCTCGTGCGCGAACGCGATAAGCGCATCTCCATTCGCCTTGCACGAATAAAGTGCGGGGTCATGTTCGGACTCACCATGCCCGAAGCAATCGATGGCGAACGCGTGGTAGCGTGTCGAAAGCTCGGGCAGGACGCTGGCGTAGTCCTCCCACTCCATGCCCTGGCCGTGCACGAGCAGCAGCGCCGGGCCGTTGTCGGGCCCTTCGGCATAGTTGATCGTTGCGCCCTCTATTGTCGCCTGCTTCTCCACGAATCCCGCGCCAACCGCATGATCGATGGTGCGTTTTTCTGCATGCAGGTTGCCGTCGCGGTAGACGAGGATCGCGGCAGCTGCCGCTATCACGAGCGCACCGATCACGCCCGCAACCACTTTGCCTGCCCTTCTTTTTCCCGTGCCGCTCATCGCGTACTCCTTCGCGCGGCTGCCATGACGGCCTCGACGCCCGCCATGAAATCCTCTTCCTTGCAAAGTGCGATTCCCTGACCGTCCTCGCCAAGTACGACGAGTTTGTCACCGGGATTTATGCCGAACAGCTCTCGAGCTTCCTTGGGGATGACCACCTGTCCGCGCTCGCCGACTTTCACGTTACCGAACAGGTGCCTGCCCTTCGGAGGCGCCCCGAGCCCCGTGCCCTTAGAATCGAAGTTCACAAGCGCATCCACCGTGCAGCCGAGCGCATCGGCGAGCGCGGCGGCATGTTCCAGGTCGGGGGACGTCTCGCCGGCCTCCCATTTGGCCACTGTCTGCCTGGACACGCCGACCGCCTCGGCGAGCTGCTCCTGCGTGAGTTTTACCGCCTGTCGCGTTGTCTGAATGTTCGCGCTGATGCTCATCTAAACCGCCTCGAAAATCAGGTCGAATTCAACCGTCTTACCCGTGGGTCCCTGTGTGACTGGGAACCAGCCTGCGTAGCGTTTTCCCTCCGCTGCCATCTTGTCGATGATCTCACGGTGACTTTCTATGTCAGCATTGAGCGCGTAGTTGTTCTTGTCAAGTTTCACCCGAACGTACTCGTAATTCATCGTGTGCTCCTTTCGTACATTTCATACCGCACATGAAATGGTATATCGCTCAGAATGCCTGTTCCACCAACCAGAGGTGGCAATTCATCAATGCAGATGTTAGGAACGGTTGTCATCCCCGCGCTAAAGTGCATCCCTACGCTTGAGACAGCGCAGACGCGTTTTTTGCTTCGAGATGCAGTTGTGCAGATGATGTTTT
>CACZSV010000189.1 GCA_902783925.1 uncultured Coriobacteriaceae bacterium | reverse complement strand
GGACTCGGCAGTGGAACGCTTGCCGTCAAGCAGGATCTTGTTGATGAGCTGCGTGACGAGACGATTGTTGTAAACAGCATCCGGAGCAATCTCGCGGCGGACAGCAGCTGTACGACGTGGCATAGATTAAGCCTCCTTATTAGTTCTTGGGCTTCTTGGCGCCGTAGCGGCTACGGGCCTGAGCACGATCGGACACGGCTGCGGTATCGAGCGTACCGCGGATAATCTTGTAGCGGACACCAGGAAGATCCTTAACACGGCCGCCGCGGATGAGCACCATGGAGTGCTCCTGCAGGTTATGGCCGATGCCCGGAATGTAGGCGGTGACTTCCATGCCGTTGACAAGACGAACACGGGCAACCTTGCGAAGTGCCGAGTTCGGCTTCTTGGGGGTTGCGGTGTATACGCGCGTGCAAACCCCACGCTTCTGGGGATTGCCCTTGAGTGCAGGCGACTTCGATTTATCGACTGCCTTCGCGCGGCCCTTGCGGACCAACTGATTAATGGTAGGCAATTTGGTTCCTTTCACTTTGCTACCTGTTTACCAAAATAGTGGCTCTGACGGTGTCTTTTGCAGAGCGCGAGGCGGTACCTTACTCGTCAAAGCCAAGGTTGTCAAACGCCACGCGTCCGGGTGTATCCATACTATGGAGCACTTGTGGAGGGGCGGGTATGCGGCGGGTAAAGACAGCACAGAATCAACGGTACGGAAACGAGCTTAGAGCTTGTTGATATCAGTCAGCTCGAAGCGCGGTATGCGCCGCAAGGCTATGATGCTCATGATAAACGCCAACACGGCGCTTCCAACGACACCAACCGCTACGGCCATCGGGTCGATGCTCTTCACGAGAGTGGCGCTAGACGGTTCGACGGCATAAACCGTCAGAGAGCCGCCTATACATCCGATGATAAGGCCCAATAAAATGCCGATGGCCGTCAGGACGATAGTGTCGTTATAGATGTACCTCTTGGCGTCTTTCACGCTAAAGCCATTGATCATCAAAACGATGAGCTCGCGCTTCTTCTCGTCGATGAACATGACATTCAAGTTCAGTAGGACCACAATAGCCATGAGCGCTGCCAACGAAAGGTAAATCGCAACAACCGCACTCGATATGTTCGAGAACTGCGCAAAGTTCTCTCCCCGGTACGCTTTGTCATCGCTGATCGCGTAGTAGCCGTCTACCTTGCTTACGGCTGCGGAGATGTCTTCGAACGTCGTGCCATGCCTATCTGACAACACGACATTCGGTTCGAACTTTTTGCCAAATTCCTTCTCGTAGTAATCGCAGCCCATGACCATTTCGCTGTACGTGAGCCAAAACTCATGGAAACCGAGGATGGGCATCTCGTGCGTCACGCCCTCGTTGTCCTCGATCTTTATCGTATCACCCACCTTAGCGCCATAATGATCGCGGTAGGCTTGCGACACCCAGACGCCCTCGCCGCTCAAATCAACCGGGCCACCCGAAACCGAGTTCACATGGTAGACCTTCGCAAAATCATCGTATCTAGCTGGCACGACGACGCGTATGGTTCCGCCTTCACCATCAGGTTTGGTAAGAGACATGCCCTTCACGTACGCTTGCGCCGTGGTCGAGCCCTGATCATCAATGGCCTTCTGGACCCTGTCGAGCGCGCCTTCGTTATCGGCATCGACATAGGTAACGTCGTTAAAGCTGTAGACGTTATCGTAATGTGTGTCGTAGCTTTTCAGAACGTCATTGTTCAGCGTGATGGCCGTGACGATGAGGGCCGTACAGCCCGCCACACCCACAACAGTCGAGAACACGCGGCGCTTATCGTTCATGCAATTGTTCACCATGGTCTGGGAAAACAGCGGCAGGCGCTCCCAAATCGCCCATTTTTCGTAGAAACGCGTCTTGGCTTCAGGCGGTTTTTCACCTGAAAGCAGCGTGACCGCATGCTCTTTCAAAATCCTACTGCATGCGAACCATGTCACCCCCAGCACGAGCCCGATTTCGAGCAGCGTCACAATAAGAAATAGCATCAGGCCAAAGTACGGCGGGTAATCGCCCAGGACGAACATGCTGCCGAGC
>CACZSV010000188.1 GCA_902783925.1 uncultured Coriobacteriaceae bacterium | reverse complement strand
TGCACGAAGAGCTTCACGACGGCGTAACCGTCATCGATCAACATTTGCTCGAAGTTGCGTGCGATGTTCTGGTAGCCTTCGACGACATCGCTGCGCAATTTGAGGCGCGACTGCATGGCGGCGATTTCAGATTTGGGCAGCTTCTTCGCCTTCTTCTCGAACTGCTTGGCAGCCTTGGGGTCGGCGCTTACGAGCCCAAAGAGCACCTGCTCGGCTGCAGCCGTGTACCAGCCGCGGTCGAAAAACGTGATTTCGCCGCGCTCGCCGAGTGCCTGCCAGAACTCCTTCATCAAGGGGTTGTCGCCTGTTACGTCCCATTTTGTGCCCGGGAACGTTCGCGCTGCGTTGAGGTCGATGTCTTCGGTCACGTGCACTCTCGTGGCACGCGCGTCAAGCTCGTAAATGAGCTCGGAAATGCGGCTGCCCTTGCCAGCACCGCTCCAACCCTCGACGAGAACGACCAGCCCCACGCCTTTTGAGCGTGCTTGCTGTTGCAATAAGACGAGCCTATCGATGAGCTCGTCGTGAACGGGCTTATACTTCTGCTTCGTCATCTTCTTTGCTTTGAAGTCGATTGTTTCGAGCATTGTGCGCCTCATTTCTCGTCGTTGTTTTCGGCGTATCTGCTGCCACCGAAACGGCTCGTTCGTACGTGTTGCAAACAGGTTTTGCGTCTTTTATCCGTAAGTGCTAATGATACATCTCGTTAGCCACAAAATGCCACGTAAAACCCGTTTTTAATAATATCAGGGCAATCTTGATGCGCGAGTGATTATTACATTCCAAGGAGAGCGGCGACGCTTATGTCATTCCGAGCATCGGAGACTCGGGTCGTCCCCTCATGTCATTCCGAGCGGAGGGCAGCGCCAGCTGCCCGGAGCCGAGGGATCTCGTGTTGAGCTGCAGCCCAATGCGAGATCCTTCGGCTCACCAAGCTAACCTTCGTTATCCCTGTTGTACAATTATGAGGCAGAGCGTTCTGCATACCAGATACGCTCGGCGCATAGACGTATCGACCTTTGACGGAATAGGCGTTTGAGGGGAGACAGCCATGCAATTTGAAAACCACAAAACTGCAGTTACCAGACTTGCAACTTTAGCTGCGATAATCGCGCTGGCTTTAGGGATTGTCTGCATATGGACAGGCGCAGCCCGTGCAAGCGATGCAGACCCCCAAATCTACAAGATGGAAGCCACCGTGGACGCGCCAGTCATTGGAAAGGCGCCAGACGAGCGATTCACTTTTGCCTATTTTGATCAAGCAGGCACTCAGATTGACTCAGACGAAAGGGCCTCTACGTGGCGAGCAATCAATGAATCAGGCGAAGAACTGTTCGACAAGTTTGAAGCAGACAAGAAATACAGGTTCGTTGCCGAGCTAAGCTTCCTAGCAAGCGATTGCCCGGGAGTTGCCGATTCCGCGCAGGGTTATGTCAACGGAAAGTTCAACAAGCAAAGTCCATCGGTCGCCCATCAACAACCGAATCTCCACATGATTCAAGTGCCGTACGAGTGGACTCTCCACCAGGTGACATTCCACAGCAATACCGCAAGCGATACACGTTCCGCTCAAACCGTATACGAAGGTGAAGAGTGCAAGCTCGCCAAGAATACGTTCGCCAATGAGGGCTTCCTATTCAAAGAGTGGAACACCAAGGCTGATGGATCGGGTACGGCGTATGCCGATGAGGCGCTCGTCAACCTCGATGCAAGCATCGAGCTCTACGCCCAATGGAGGCCCGAAAAGGCGACGCTGACTTTTGATCCTGCAGGCGGCACCTACAAGGGGTCAACGGATACGTTCGAAATCACTGCCAAGATTGGCGAAACCATTACCATCCCCGATGCTCCCACGCGCGATGGTTATAGCTTCAGCTGCTGGAAGGGATCGGAGTACCAACCGGGCGACACGTATACCGTCGAAGACGATCATGCCTTCATCGCCGAATGGGTAAAGAACGACGGAAAGAAGATGTTTCGCCTCTACAACCCGAACTCCGGTGAGCATTTCTACACTTCAAGCACTGAGGAATGGAAATCGGTCGTTTCTGCAGGTTGGCTTTCCGAGGGAGTCGGCTGGGTTGCGCCCGACAAATCGAGCAAGCCCGTGTACCGCCTCTACAACGCTAACGGCGGTGAGCATCATTACACCATGAGCGTGGCAGAAAGAGACGCGCTCATTGCCTGTGGCTGGAATGACGAGGGCGTCGGCTGGTATTCCGACGAAGCCGAGACGGTACCGATTTACCGCGAGTACAACCCGAATGCATTTGCCAATAACCACAACTACACAAACGATGCCGACGAACACGCGATGCTTGTGGAAATTGGCTGGAACGACGAAGGTATCGCCTGGTACGGCGAATAAAGCGAACAATGACCGCTCGCAGACGGGCGGGCTAAAGCCCGCCCCTACGGGTATTGAGCCACGGCCCGATGCGAGATCCTTCGACTCGCTTCGCTCTCTCAGGATGACATTCAGCCTATTCGGGGACGATGCACGGGGATGCAACGAGCAAATCGCATGCTATGGATTCGCGGGCATCGCTGTATGCAAGCGTCGCCGATTCGAGACGATTGACCCCCGAGACGCCCGTCACGCGAGCATGACATTGCACAAGAATGCCACGGTCGGCAAGCTCGTCCACAAGCGCAGCTGCTCCCTGGGGGGCCTCTCCAGATTCGAGGACGCGTTCTATGACCACGCCTGCATCGGCAAGGGCCAGCGTCACGTGTAGCGCAAGGTCGTGCGTTCCCCACACGATGGCCCTGCGCCCCGGCAAGCATCCGGTCACGCAAAGAAGCTCGAGTGCCTGCAAAGCGGAATACACCCCCGCGGGTCGCGTACCCGCTATGCCCAATGCCCCGGAGCCGATCTCGCGCATGCCTTGCGCATCAAGGCCGTTTCGTAATTCGCTGGCAAGCTCGGAGAATTGCTGCACCATGCTTGAGGGAATATCCACACCGACAACCTCGCGCTCGGGCACGACAAAGCTGGAGCACTGTTGGCGCTTCTGAATCTCATCCGCCTTGACGCCCAGCTCGCGCTCAACAATCTGCATGATGCGCGCGGTGCAGCGTCCACCATGGCAGGGTCCCATGGTCGCGCCCGTGCGCCACTTCAGTGCGTCGAGCGATTTAATGGGCAGCGCGCGGTGCAGCGCATCCACGAGCTCGCCTTCGCTCACATGGCAGCACCTGCAAACGGGCTCGCCATACAGGGGGTTTTCTGCAATGAGCTGCGCGCGGCTCTTCTCGTCCATCATGACGAGCAACGGCGCGGGAATACGGACCGGGTCGAAACTCGCATTCGCGTTGGCGCCAAGCTGCTCTGCCACCATTGCGGCCAAGTCAGCGGCAATGGCCGGTGCGCTCGCGAGCCCCGGTGAGTCGATACAAGCCGCGTTGAAGAAGCCGGGCACGTCGGGCGCTTCGCCAATGATAAAGTCGCCCGCCCCGCTCGCATCGCGAGCACGAATCCCCGCATAGGTGGCGATAACTCGATCTGTCGAGACAGCAGACCAGGTGCGCTTCGCACGCGCGAGCACCTCGCGCTGACCTTCTTCGGTAGTGGACAGATCGTCTTTGTCAAAGACAGACGCCGCATTGGGGCCAATGAAGATATTGCCAAAGACGACGGGCGCCACGAGCACGCCTTTCCCGTTCTCATTTGGCGCCTGGAAAATGCTGCATCTGAATGTCCCCGCAAGCGCGTTGTGATAAAGCAGATACTCGCCCTTGACGGGTGCGATCTGCAATATTTGCTCGCTCACCATATTGTTGATCTCGTCTGCGTGTACACCGGCGCAGTTGACGACGGCCCGTGCTGTGAAACTGCGGCCATCTGCAACGCTCACAGTGAAGGTGTCGTGCATATGCGCGATGCCGACGACACGCGCATCGAACGCGAACTCGACACCATTGGCAGCGGCGTTTTCTGCGGCGGCGTAGGTGAGCCCATACGGATCACATATGCCGCTTGACGGCACGTTGAGCGCGGCAATCGCATCGGGCGACACATTGGGTTCCGCCTCATGCAGCTCTTCGGCTTCGATGATCGAAACGCCCTCCACGCCATTTGCCTTGGCCCGGGCAAGAAGCTCCTCGAGCGTCGCGCGCTCATCCTCGTCGAATGCAAGCACGAATGCCCCATTGCGATAAAATGCAAAACCCAGCTCGCGCTGCCATTGCTCGAAAAGCGCCGAACCAGCCACATTGTACTTTGCCTTCAGAGTGTGCGGCTGAGGATCGTAGCCCGCGTGAACGATTCCCGAGTTCGCCCGTGTCGCACCGCACGCCAAATCGAGGCCTGCCTCCAGCACGAGCGCATCTACGTCGAAGCGCGCAAGCTCGCGTGCTGTCGCCGCTCCGATAACCCCCGCTCCAAT
>CACZSV010000187.1 GCA_902783925.1 uncultured Coriobacteriaceae bacterium | reverse complement strand
GGGGCCTGCGACGCTTTATATATGCGATAACGCAGCAGACGCTCTGGCCGCGCGCCAGGCAGGATGTTTCACCGTGTATGTGAATCCCGACTCTAATGATCCTGCTGAAGACGCCGTGATTTCGGTTTTGGGCGGTGAATCGGCCTCGGTCGTGTTTGATGCGCTGCTGGACATATCGCGCCGCTATGACGAATGGGAACGCAGCATGGATATGCTGTGTCTTTCGGGTGGCAGCTTACAGGACTTGGTCGATACCAGCGAGCCGTTTCTTCGCAATAATGTCGTGGTTCTCGATCCTGCGCTCAAGCTGTTGGCTTACACGAAGGGCGTCCTCTGCGATGACCCCATTACGGTCGAGCTCATCGAGCATGGTTACCATACCCAGCAAAACATTCACAAATTCAAGTTGAACAAGCGCTTCAAGTCGTGGTCTGAAGACGATGGGCTGATTGTCAACGACACGCACACGATTTGCAAGTACACAACAATCGCAAGGTCGTTCAAGTCGCGATCGTCGTTTTCGCTCATCTCGGTCATGATGTGTAATGTTTCGGACAACCTTGATTACATATCAGATGTTTTCACCATGTTCACTGACCGGGTCGAATTCTTTGCGCTGCGTGATTATCCCGATGACAAACCGTCGGGCGATGCGGTAGACACGTTTTTGAAAGACCTGCTTGCCGGTTCGTTGCAAGACGAAGCGGTTGTTGAGCGAAGCCAGTATGTCGGCATTCCCTCAAGCGGGCGCTTCTGCCTGTTCTATATTGAACCCGAGGAAGAATCGGTGCCCGTTCATCGTTTGCTATCAGATGTGTCATTGGCCGTGGCGCCGGCAAAAACTATCATGATGGGCAATGCCGTTGTGGTTCTGTGCTTTAACTGCGTGAGCGATATTTGTATCCATCGATGCTGTCCGCAATCATGCTCCCATGCCTGCCGATCAGTTTCCGCGCGTTTGGACGACATGCTCGTTCGCTACGAGCTGACAGGTGGGCGAAGCTCTAAGTTCACCGATCTGTCGCAAGCTGCCAAGGCGTATTCTCAGGCGCGGGAGGCATATGCTCTCAGCAAGCGCAACGCATTGAAGATGGAAGGGGAGTCAGCGAACAGCTGGCCGCGCATATTCTCGTTCGATCGATATAGTGTTGACTTCCTCGTCGGCGAGCTTTCCGATCGTGCACTCGATTTGCTCGACTTCACATATGCGGGCTCTATCATCAACGAAATAATGCATCAGGATGAAATTGCGCACACAAACAACTATGAATTCCTGTATGCGTATCTCTTGCACGAACGACGCACGTCAACAGTAGCCAGGCAATTGCACATGCATCGTAATAACGTCGGGTACCGCATCGGTCGCATCGAGGAACAATTCGATATCGACACTGATGACCCCCAGCTACGCGCGGATTTACTTCTTGCCTTTCGCTTGCGAGAAGCGGCGCTTGTGCAAAACGCCCAATAGCAGAATCCTCAAAACTTGTGTGTGGCACAATGACCGCGTTTTCATGGTGGCTACCATTGTCCATGTAAGAGATTGGCTGGGTTTTGTCCTTGCCGCCCTAGACTAGCAGCTTCGTTCGGAATGGCGTAGCAACAGGCCGGCAACCCCAGCAAGGCGTTCGATTGCAAGGAAGAAGGTTTTCGCAATGGATATGAAGCAATGGGTGCAAGATCAGATTGACACGCCGGTGAAGAAGGCGATGCCGGTTCTCACGTTTCCCGCTGCCGAGATGATGGGAATCACCACAAAGGAACTCATCTACTCATCTGAGCTCCAGGCACAAGCCATGAAATATATCCACGACCACACCGACATGGCGGCGGTGCTCGCTTTCATGGACCTTTCGGTCGAAGCCGAGGCATTCGGTTCTAAGATTATTTACAGCGATAACGAGGTGCCGACGGTCGTCGGATCGATTATCGACGAAGACAGCAACATCGATCTTCTCGAGATTCCCAATCCGCGCGACGGCCGTACGGGGGTATGCATCGAAGGCGTCCGACTCATCTCCGAACAGATTAATGACAAGCCGGTTATTGCGGGCAACATCGGCCCCTTCTCGCTCGCCGGACGTCTTATGGACGTTAACGAGGTCATGTTCCTCTGCTATGACGAGCCCGAGCTGGTACATGCCGTGCTCGAGAAAGTGACTGCTTTCATCATCGACTACACCAAGGAGCTCAAGGCCGCCGGCGCCGATGGCGTACTAATGGCCGAACCGCTGGCAGGCCTGCTTTCTCCCGACCTGACCGAAGAATTTTCGAACCCGTACGTGAAGCGCATCATCGACGAGTGCCAAGACGACGAGTTCATCGTCATCGTGCATAACTGCGGGTCTTCTGTGAAGATGACCATCGATAGCATCGTTGAGACGGGCGCCGCAGGCTACCACCTGGGCAATGCCATCGACATGTCCGAAATGATGCCGCACATCCCCGAAAACGTGCTGTGCTTCGGCAATATCGACCCGGCTGCGCAGTTCTGCCATGGCACGCCAGAGAGCGTGTACGGCGCCACGGTCGAGCTGCTCGAGAAGTGCTCGCAGTACCCCAACTTCATCATCTCGAGCGGTTGCGACATTCCGCAGCTGACGCCGTGGGAGAACATCGACGCGTTCTTCTCGGCGGTGGATCACTTCTACGCCGACGCCGTCAACGAGGAGACGAAGGCTGCCGCCGAGGCTGCCAAGCCCGCTGCCGCCACCATGACCTCGCGTGAGCGCTTCTTCGCAGCGCTTGAGCGCAAGCCCGTCGACCGCACGCCGGTGCATCCGTTTGTGGCCGGCACGAACCGCATTCTCACCGGCGCCACGTTCCCCGAGTGGGCTTCGAGTGCCGAGCTCGTTGCGCAGGGCTACACCGAGATGGCCAAGATGTTCCCCGAAGAAGACTGCGTGGTTGTCACCGTGGACTTCACGGTCGAGGCAAGCGCCTGGGGCCTGCCCGTCGTGCAGAACCGCAATAACCCGAGCCGTCCCGACGGCACGCGCCGCCTCGTTCCCACGGCCAACGATTACGGCAACATCCAATCCGTCGACGCGGCGCAAAGCGAGCGCATGGTCATGATGCGTGACGCCTGCAAGATTGTCGTTGATGAGCTTAAGGCCGACAAGCCCGTGTTCGTGTACGTCATGGGCCCACTCTCGACGCTGTCGCTCATGCGCGGCCAACGTAAGATTCGCCGCGACTTCTCGAGCCACGCCGAGGAAATCCGCACGGCGGTCGAGAACGTGACGACCACTCTCGAGCAATTCGTCGACATGCTCATGGAAACCGGCGTCGACGGCATCATGTGGGATACCTACTTCGCCGGTTCGTCGAACATGACGCGCGACCAGTGGCGTGCCATCGAGTTCGACTGCATTGCGCGTCTGGCCAAGCGCGTGCGCGATGCGGGCGGCATCAACATGGTGCACAGCTGCCAGTCCGGCGCATACTTCGACCTGCAAATCGAGGCGGTCGAGCCCGCAGCCATCTCGTTCTTCCATCCGGCATTCGGTTGCGACAGCCTGGCTTCCACCAAGGAGCAGTATGGCGACAAGGTGGCGCTCATGGGCGCGGTCACGCCGTGGAATGCCGTGCATGGCAGCGACATCGATTGGGACGAAGAATGCAAGCAGGTCATCGAAGAGATCGGCGGCACTGGCTTTATCCTGTCCCCGGGCTGCTTTTACCCGGCCAACGCTTCGCTCGGTCGCGTGAAGCGCATGATTGATATTGCCGTTTCTGCCCCTGTGGAATAAGGCAGGAAATCCCCTTTCGTAAGAAGGGCTTCCTCTTAGGAGGAGCCCTTCTTTTTATGGGCATTCTTGTAAATTAACGCGCATAACTTGATACATAATCGCACGAATAGGAAATATCGCCGCATTTGTAGAATGTTGTGCGCGTTATGAGTTTTTGCCGCTACCCCAGAAGCCAATCGTTACTTCCACGACATTCGAATGCCCTGTCCTCTGCCTTC
>CACZSV010000186.1 GCA_902783925.1 uncultured Coriobacteriaceae bacterium | reverse complement strand
GCACGCGGCACGCTCCGTAGGCTCCTTACCTACATCGCTCCCGAGCTGCCAAAGATCCTGTTTGTGATGCTGTGCGCTATTGCGGCAACATGCTTCGATATCTTTGCCCCGCGCCAGCTTGGCATGGCCACGACCGAAATCTTCAGGGCGGGTGTTGCCATTGCCAACGGCGAGCCTGGCGCCGGAGTCAACTTCGCCTTGCTCAGAGAGATTCTCACCGTGCTCGTCACCTTGTATCTCTGCTATGCGACATGCACGTATTTGCAGGCGTTTGTCATGGCGCGCGTGACGCAGAACATCGTGTACAACCTGCGCCAGCAGACCATGGAAAAGCTCAACCGCATCCCGCTTTCGTATTACGACTCGCATTCGAAAGGTGACACGCTCTCGCGCGTCGTCAACGACATCGACTTGATTTCCTCGACCTTGCAAGAGGGCCTGACGCAAGCCATTACCGCGATCATCACCATTATCGGCGTGCTCATCATGATGATTTCCATGAATCCGATTGTGACCATCATCGCCTTGTGCACGCTACCTGTCTCAATTGTGCTCACGATAACGGTTGCCAAGCAATCGCAGCGCTTCTATCTGGCGCAGCAGACATCCCTTGGTGTTCTGGATGGGCATATCGAAGAGACCTATGGCGGACATACGGAGGTCAAGGCGTTTGCTCATGAACAAGAGGCCATTGAGGACTTCGAGCGCATAAACAGCGAATACTTTGGGCATGCGTGGCGTGCGCAGTTTGTCTCGGGCCTTATCCGGCCGCTCATGATGTTCGTGGGCAATCTCGCATACGTGGCGATCATCATCATTGGCGGATGGCAGGCTATCGTAGGCAATATCACCGTTGGCGAGGTGCAGGCATTTACCCAATACATGCGTAACTTTACGCGCCCCATAACCCAAATCGCGAGCATCATCAACACAATCCAGGCGACTATCGCCGGTGCAGAGCGCGTCTTCGAGGTTATGGATCAACCCGAGATGAGCGATGAGAGCATGCTCGAAGCGCACGACAAGCCCGTACAGGGCGATGTCGTATTCGATCACGTTCGCTTTGGCTATGACGAGGACAAGACCGTCATCAAGGATCTGTCCGTTAACGTGAAGCCTGGCCAGACGGTTGCGATTGTCGGGCCGACGGGTGCTGGAAAAACGACAATTGTGAATCTACTGATGCGCTTCTACGAAATCAACGACGGAGCGATCTTTCTCGACGGTAACGATATTCGGGAGCTGCGCAGAAATGACCTTCGCAAGCATCTGGGCATGGTTCTGCAAGACACCTGGCTTTTCAATGGCACGATACGCGAGAATATCGCCTATGGAGTCGACGAGGCGACAGACGAGCAGATCGAGCGCGTTGCTGTCGCGGCGCATGCCGATCACTTCATCCGCACCCTGCCCGAGGGCTACGATACCGTGATCAATGAAGAGGCAACCAATATTTCCGTCGGACAACGCCAGCTCATCACCATCGCACGCGTCCTGCTTGTCGACCCCGAGATACTGATTCTCGACGAGGCGACGAGCTCTATCGACACACGCACCGAGCGCTTGGTCCAGCATGCGATGGGCAATCTTATGCAGAATCGTACGAGTTTCGTGATTGCGCACAGGCTTTCGACGATCAGCGAAGCCGACGTGATCTTGGTGCTCAGAGACGGCGATATTGTCGAGCAGGGTACGCATCGCGAGTTGCTCGAACTGGACGGGTTTTATGCAGAGCTCTACAACTCGCAGTTTGTCGACTGCATCGATGAACTCAACGAATAGGAATATACCAGCACCTCATGTGCGAAGACAAAGACGTGGCACTTCTTCTTGCCGGGTTGCCGAGGCGACCCAGGGCTTCGCACTCGCCATTCAGCTTATCGGCGTTCTGCTTAATACGTGCAGGCGGCACGAAAGCGCAGGATTCGTATCCAGACGACCCATCGGGAAGGCAAGATGCGCGATTAATGCAATAATGCCGAGTTAATTTATGTCTTCCAGAATTCAAGAGAGAGGCGTATGCAGACTCAGCAACTCAGATATCTCATCGCGGCGGCCGATCATGGGTCGTTTCGTGCAGCATCACAGAATTTATACGTTTCGCAATCGAGCATTTCCGTTGCCATAAAGGACCTCGAGCAGGAGCTCGGCGTCACATTGTTCGAGCGCACGTCCCGCGGCATCGGCCTTACGCTCGAGGGCGCGGAAATCGTCGAGCGGGCGCGCTCTGTGGTCGAGCAGATCGAAGCCATGGAAAGCCTCTATTCACATAGCGATATGAAAGCTGGCGAACCACGTCTTGCTGTTTCCTCGCAGCATTATTCGCTCGTTGTCGATGCCTTCAGCGATTTTGTGAAGGCCCATGCGGGGGAGACAGGAGAGTTGGCGCTCAGGGAATCGTATACCAGCGAGATAATCCGCGATGTACAAGAAGCGCGCAGCGATCTGGGCATAATCTATCTGAGCAGCTACAACGGCCGCGCCATCAACCGTTCGCTTACCGATGCGGGTTTGACGTTCGAGTCGCTCTACGTGTCTCGTCCTCATGCCATCGTGCGCCTCGGGCATCCGCTTGCCGTGCAGGAGTCGCTGGATATCGCGGATTTGTCCGCGTTCCCGCGTCTTCAGCAAGAGCAAGGCATCGACAGCTCGTCGTTTTTCGCGGAGGAGCCACTTGCCTCGACGCCGAGCTCGGGCCGCCTGCTCGTGAGCGACAATGGGACGCTTTCGACAATGCTCGAGCAAACCGATGCCTACGCTCTTGGCACCGGGGCATTTCCCGATGAAGGCAAGCGATTTAAATCGGTGCCTATTCGCACCGACGAGACAATGGATGTTGGCTGTATACGCAATAGCTCAGCTGCGGAAAACCCGCTTGCCCTTGAGTTCCTGCGTATGCTCGCAAAGCGCATTGCTGCTTTCGAGGGGCCGATCAAGCCGTCTGCTCTGGTGGAGAGCCTCACACAATAGGGACGAATGGTCGATTTTCGAGTGAAGCTGCGTGGGCGGCATGAATGCCGCCCCTACGAATGGCCACGCCCAATAGCAGCGTGCGAAGGTTAAGAAGCAGGGGCGGGGTCCACCCCGCCCGGAAT
>CACZSV010000185.1 GCA_902783925.1 uncultured Coriobacteriaceae bacterium | reverse complement strand
GAATGCGAAACGAGAACGATAGTCAGACCATCGCCGTTAAGCTTTCGCAGATAATCGCGAATCTCGTGAATTGTCGCAGGATCCATGCCCGCGGCGGGCTCATCGAGCACGAGAACGCTCGGCTCGCAGGCCAGAATGCCCGCTAGGGCAACTCTTCGCTGTTGCCCGCCGGAAAGATCGAAGGGGCTGCGTTGCGCGACATCCTCGTATGAAAACCCGACTCGGGCAAGCGCATTTCGCACACGGCGCTGAATCTCGTCTTCGTTGAGCCCCTGGTTTCTGGGGCCAAACGCAATATCATCCCCGACCGTCTGCGCAAATAGCTGGGCTTCGGGATACTGAAACGCGAGCCCCACGCGCTGACGCAGCTGACGACGCCGCTTCTTCTCTGCCGTGTCCACTCCGTCAATTAATACTCGCCCACTCGTGGGTATGAGCAAGGCGTTCATAAGCTGGGTTATGGTCGATTTCCCTGAACCCGTATGCCCAATAAGCCCAAGAAAACCGCCATCTTCAAGTGTGAAGTCCACGCCGCTCAGAGCGTTTCGCTTGCCATCGTAGGAAAAGCTCACCTGTTCAAAAACAATTGGCACAGCTCCTCCTCCAACGCTTCTTCATCGAGCCCAAGGCCAACTTGAATACCTTGGTTTCGCAAATCTTCAGCTAGTTTTACAGAAAACGGCAGTTCAAGACGGAGCTCCTGCAGGCGCTCTGCGTCTATAAAGACCTCGCGCGGGGCACCTTCCATGGCAATCTCGCCCTGGTCGAGCACGACGACCTTGTCAGCGCCGAGCGCATCTTCCATAAAGTGCGTGATGAGCACGACGGTCATGCCTTGATCGTTCAACTCGTGCGCCACGCGTGTTATACCGCGCCTTCCACGCATATCGAGCATCGCACCCGGTTCGTCTAGAATAAGAATATGCGGCTGCATGGCAAGCACACCTGCAATGGCCACACGTTGCTTTTGGCCCCCAGACAGACTGTAGACTTCATCGTTTGCATGCGACCGCATGGCAACGGTCGCGAGCGCATCATCCACACGCTGCTTGATTTGCTCAGGAGAAAGCCCGAGGTTTTCCGGGCCAAAAGCAACGTCATCACGCACAATCGACGCAACAGTTTGGTTGTCGGGGTTTTGAAACACCATGCCAGCGCAGCGGCGACAATCGTTAACGTGCTGCGCGTCTGCCGTATCCATGCCCTCAACGCGCACGCGCCCGTGCGTAGGCACAAGCAGCGCATTGATATGCTTGGCCAACGTTGACTTGCCAGATCCATTTGCGCCGAGTACGGCAACAAACTCGTCAGGAGCGATCTTTAGGTTGATATGCCTGAGAACGGGGCGATCGCCATAGGAAAAGCTCACATCGTCGAATACAACAGCGCCCGGCCCGTGTTCTGAAGACACGCCCCTTTCAACAGGAATATCGGGCGAATCTATATTAGATGCGCCCGTATCCATCTTACTTTCAGGCATTTGCTTCAACGTCATGCAGCTCGCTATTGCTTCTCTATAAGCCCCTCGACAGGCTTGTACAGCAAGAACACCAACACATCGTTAATGAGCACTTTCATGACATTGAACGGTAGCAATATTGGAATAATCATTGCGGCGACAGTCGCGACATCGGTGCCCGTATAGATTGGCGTGATGAGCAGATTTCCTCCAATGGCGCCGGCGAGCGCGAGTACAGAACCCACCACGAGACCGATAACCGCCGCGACCCGCGTCTTTTTGGCGCGATAGATGAATGCTAAAGGAAGCGTCCAGCAAGCCACCACGATAATCGTCATCAAGGAACCCCACGGGTCGCCCATGATGAGCCCATGAATACATGCAGAGACAATGCCCACTATCAAACCGGCAGCGGGGCCAAAACCACAGGCGGCGATTGCCGCTACAGCGGCAGACGGGTCATATTTCAAAAATGGCGCCGCAGGAAATATTGGCACTTCGACAAACGAGACGATGAGCGACAGCGCTGTGAATAACGCGAGGATGACCAACTTTCGCGTGCTCCAGCCCTGCCTGCTTTGCACATTCGGGATAACGCCCCCGTTGGCGCGAGAGATTTCGGACATAATAATCCGCTCCTTTCTGCTCTCTCATCCGGACTATGACCGTCGGCTCCAGATTTGCGCTGGATCGGCTCTCTCTTACGAGGGAGTTCGCGGGCTTTGCAGCTCAACAGCTGCTTACCGCCGGTGGGGAATTCCGCCCCGCCCTGAACAGATACGGAAAGCATTATAGCCGTGGAGGCGAGGCTGGCAAGCCTTGGGAGCCTACCGCCCCGCATCCAAAACGCCCCAGACTAGACGTTGTCGGTAGGAATGATCGCTTTTTCTCCGAAGTAGCTGAGATATGATTCCATATCAAAGTCATCCGAAGGTAGCGGCCCCTGTGCATGATCGACAGCCCACTGGCGCGTATAGTGCCGTAGCTCGTCTTGCAGCCAGGTATTGTTTGGCTCGTTAAAGGCACGCCCGCCGGTGCATCCCACAAAGAAATTCCCTCCCGCAAGCACGCGGTCGACGTCTTCGCGCACGCATGTGCGCACATACTCTTCATCAAGACCGACTATATCCACACGCGGGGTATCGATGCCACCCTGCATAAACAGCTGATGATCGCAGTTTTCGCGCGTATCCTTTTGAATCTCCTCAATGGGGTTTTCCGGGATAACTCCTTGCCACACATCTATGCCGATTTCGACCATATCGCGCGTAATAGGAGCACAGTAGCAGTCAGAATGATGAATATAGAGCATGCCGCATTCATGGACAGCATCCGAAATCTCCTGCTGCAGTGGCCGGATAATCTCGCGCCAGGTCTCGGGTGGCAAAAACAGGTTCTGCTTAGATCCCCAGTCGTCCTGATAGAAGATGGCGTCTGGATTCAGATGCTCTTTTGCAAGGCGGATATTTTCAATCTTGTAGTCCTTAATCTTTGTGAGAAGCGCAACGACCTCATCAGGATCCTCAAGATATGCGCAAAGGGCGTTTTCCATGCCCATGAGGAAGTGCAGGCGCTCGAACAGGCCAGTCGTGTTGAAGTAGCAAACCATATGCTGACTACGATCGACATTTTTTGCAAACTCTTCTGCAAGCGACCAGTCGAGACCGTCAAGCGGCGGAATCACAACTTCTTCGCGCCAATTAAGGATGTCGTGCAAAACCTGCAGATTCGGCGTACTGTTGAGCGGCGTTTCCCCGGGTTGGTCTGCCGGAAAATGCTTCCATACGCCCCATGAATCCTGATGGCGTTTCCCATCCTGCGGACACATATCGCGCAAAAAGATGGGGTCGGGGCATATTTGAACGACATCCATAATATCTGTATAGACATCGGGCTGCTTGCCAGCAAGCACGGCCTCGACGTTTTCTCGTAACGTAAGCATAAAACACCAACCTTCCCATTGGGGTACTCGCGTGGTAGCCCAATGCAACAAAACCTTACCTAGACCGCGCTGCCATGACGAGGGTAGAAATCGGGGTCGTAGTTGCCCGTCTCGTATTTGGCGCCCGGGCTGTACGTGCGCCCAAAGCCACCATGTACCAATACTTGTTCGCCTGCCTCAATATCCCCTTCCTGATACGGATATATCTTGCAGATACCGCTTTTAATGGGGCAACCAATTCCACCTTGACCCGCCACAAACGGCCGTGTCAGATTATTCGGGTTTGTATCGAAGGTGCCGAAGAGATTCGGAGCAGCACCTTCTTGCTCCGGGTACCACCACGCATGTTCGGCTGCAATCGTTCCGGGCTTGATGCCCTCGAAATACTTTGCAATCTGACGATAACGCGCACCCTCGTTTTCAATCCACATCCACTGACCATCGGCAATTCCATATTTCTCCGCCGTGTTCGGATGGATGAGCACCTTTGGATATTCGTGCAGCTCGCGCATCGTGGAAAGCTGCCTGTGCTCGGAATGGAAAAATTCGAACGAACGTCCCCCCGTAGTGATTATTATGGGATACTCCTCCATCAGCTCAGGTGTGGAAATTGGCCCTTCAGGCGGCTCTTCATGGAAGGGCACCGGGTTCAAGTTCCAATACGAATAGGTAACGGGCGCCAATTCGATGCGCCCAGACGGCGTTTGAAAGCCAACTTGCCCATCAGGGCGTAGCATACCCTTTTCATACTTCTTATACGTTGCATCCCAATCCCAGAACTCGTGGCCGCCCTGCTGCTCGAGCTCTGCAAAACTCTTCTTGAATTGCGTGGAGCCGGTAAAGGCGCCACCTGATTCTGCGGCAATATCCGAAGATGCAGAAAACGAGCCGGTTCCATCGTGCAAGTACCAGTCGAGCATTTCGATGTCGGTTTTCCAGGGAAACGCCTCCGGGTTCAAGCGTGCGCCAAGCTCAACCATGATTTCTTCGTCCGATTTTGCCTCGTAGTAACTGCACACCTTGCTCATGCTGCGCACGGGCGTCCACCACGTACGTGCAGAATTTCGCTCGGGACTCATGGACACCGGCAGCAAAATATCCGCAAACGCAACCGAGGTAGGCGTGATAAACGGGTCGCAGTTCACGACGAACTCGAGATTCTTCATCGCCTCGTACTGACGCGGAGCGTCCATGCCGGGACACGCGAGAGTGTTTGAAGACTGAATCCACATCATTTTAAGCGGATACGGCTCCCCTTTTTCGAGAGCATAGAGCAAAGCATCAGAATCGGCGGAGGCGACGATATCAGCTGATTTTGGCTCCCAGGTTACAGATGCGAAGAGACGGTTCTTCATCGACTTTTCCGGTACAAACTCTTCGCCAGTTGCGTACCCTGCATTAATCTCGAATGCGTTGCGCACGAGAATATTGCCACCGGGCACATCAATATTGCCGGTGATAGCAAGCAGATCGCATACGGCAAGACAGATGGACATCGTCGACATCTGCTGGTCCATCGCAAGGCCCCATTGAATCGCAGAATTATTGCCAGCGGCAAACAAGCGTGCCGAGGCAGCGATATCCTCGGCGGGCACTCCGCAAATCTCCGCCGCCCACTCAGGTGTCGTATCCTTTACCGACTCCTTGAGCTGATCGAAACCCGCACACCAATAGTTGATGAAATCCCAGTCATAGAGCTCTTCTTCGATAATGACATGCATCCACGCCTGTGCGAGCGCCGCATCGGTACCAGGACGCAACTGCAGCCAATAATCAGCGCGTGCACCCCACCACGTGAGCCTCGGGTCGATGGAAATGATTTTGGTACCGAGCTGCACGCACAGATTGAGCCAATGCCCAAGATAGCCGTCGGCATTCGACGCAAGCGGCTCATTGCCCCAGACGACAAGGACCTCGGGGGGACGCCAATCGGGATTGTTATAGCGATCGGGGTGGCCTTCGGACGCATCAACGATGGGAAAGTCGCCGAGCGGGGCCATAGACCCACAGATGCGGGGCATATAACATGAAAATGCCGAGAATCCATATGTTGACGTATTGGGCGTCTGCAAGGCAGCATTTCCAAAAAAAGGCGATTGCCAGTTAATGTTGCGACCCGTTCCGTGCACGTTGATGATTGACTCGGGTCCATACTTCTCTTTTATCTCGTTGGTTTTTTCGACAATGATGTCATAGGCTTCTTCCCAGCTGATGCGCTCCCATTTGTTCTCACCACGCTCGCCGGCGCGCTTCATAGGATATTTCACGCGGTCGGGATGATTCACGGCCTCAGGAAGATCGAGGCATCGCACGCATAGCTTGCCGTTCGCAACGGGGTCGAGCGGATCGCCTTCGACTTTCTCGAGCTTGCCGTCTTTCACGTAAAGGAGAACACCGCACGAATCGTGACAACCAGGAGGCGAGTACTGGTACGTGCGGGTGACGGTGTAGCCGTCTTCTTCCCACTGAAATTCTCCTTCGTGGTAGGCCATGCGATCGATACTATCTAAAAATTCCTGATAACTGAATGTCATAGTTACTCCTTAGGTAAGTCATATCAAAAAGCGTGGATGCACCTTGCGCCCTATGCAGCAACGGGCAGCTCGGCAGCCTCCTGCTCGACCGGCTCGTCTTCCTCCCAATATTTTTCACGGATTTTCTTCTTCTGGCTCAGCGCAATAATCACAAGTACGGCACACAGCGCGAGAATGCCAATACCTGCATAAAACGAGATATCGAATCTGCCTGTCGCGTCATAGATGAACCCAATTGTGCTGCTTCCAAATGCAGCAATGCAGCCGGACATGCGCACGTAAGCCAATATTTTTGCAAAGTCACGCGTTCCAAAAATGTCCGAAAGCAGCGTAGCCATACTGATGGTGATGATGACCGAATTCGTGCCAAAAAAGAACGCGCATACGGACAACGGAAGCGCATCGTGAAAAACAGCAAAACCAAATAGAGCCGCTGCGGTTATCGCAAGCGTGAGAAACGAGGGTATCGCCACGCCAATGCGATCAACCAGCCAGCCCATGCCAATAGTCGCCACCACATACCCGATTTGTGCAAGCGCGAGCATCTGAGCACCGAACTCGTTTCCAAGTCCAATGGAGACAGCAAAGGTTGGCAAAGTCGTGTTGTAGCCCGACATGAGCGCCTCTACTCCACCGTAGAGGAAGAGCGCCCAAAATGCCACGGTCGCTATAGCGCGCTTTGCAGATACGCCGGGATACGTCGCCTTCTTGCCGGCACTTTCTGCCATAGCTTCCTCGTATCCATAGGGTTTGAGGCCCTTATCTTCGGGCCTGAACTTGAAAACGAAGCCCGTCCACGGGAGCACAAGCACGGCGGCAACAATCGCAAGCGCAAGGTACGTGAAACGCCAGCCCATGCTGTTGATCATCGCGGTGCCAATGATGGGAAACAACGCGCCCCCCAAACCTGACATACACTGCGTGACGCCTAGCGCAAGACCTCGACGTTTGATAAACCAGTTCTCAATGAGCACCGTAGCGGCTACAACGAACACAAACGCGCCGCCCACACCATACATAAAGCCCGAAATGTACCACTGCCAGACCTCGGTGTATGTCGACATGAGGCCCATGCCAGCGCAGCACACGACAACCGCCACGCTCAGCACAATATTGATGTTGTACTTTGGCAAAATACGCGCGACAAACGGATAACTAAACGTTGTCACAAAGAAATAAACGGTCAGATAGAGCGCCAGTGGCCCAAGACCAATGCCAAGCTCCTCACACACGGGCGTATAAAAGATACCGGCAGAATTCATCATAAGGCCAAGACAGCATGCCTGCATAAAGCAGCAGCCAACGACAATCCACCAGCCATAGAATATCTTTCCCTTATTCTCGGTCATGAGGCATGCACCCCTTCCTTTCGCTCAGTTGCCGCCCGATATACATCTGCGGATATCGGGCGGCCGCTGTATCCACCCCGGACAGGCCCGGAAACTCGCTAGTTTTCCTCCCAGTGAGCCTCTTTGACCTTCTTTGCGGGGATGAAGGAGAGCAGAATAATGATGATGCCAATGACCGCCACAATCGCTCCGACGATGAACGAACCGGTGTAGCTACCCGTTGTGTCGAAGATAAAGCCGATAACCGGGGCGCCGAGCGAACCCATCAAGCCAACGCCCATCATGCAGTAGGAAAGAATCTTGTCATAGGCCTTCATGCCAAAGTGCTCGCGGGCGAGCATGGGCACCGAAATGGTAACTGTCGCGTTGTTCATGCCAAAGAAGAATGCAGTAACCATGAGCCACATTGCAGAATTCGCCATCGAAAAGCTGATGTAGCACGCGATGAGAATGACGTAGAGAATAATAGTGAGGTTGCGCACGCCGATCTTGTCGACGAGGATGCCACCGACAAAAGAGGCGATGATATAGCCAACCTGCAATGCAATCATGAGGGTCGCAGAGAACGTCGCTGCATCTGCGCCGAGGACGAGCATGGCATTTGCCTGAACATAGGAGTTGTAGCTACCGGGGAATGCGCAGAACATGCACCCAATGAACAACAGCACAAACGCAAGCGTCGGAAGTGCGGCTTTGAGCGGAACACCCGGAAGCGATGCGCTTTCGCTAGACTGCTTCGGCTCATCCCCAGCTGGAGCGCCATACGGATGCAAGCCAATCTTGTAGGGATCGGTCGTGAACACCGTCAGCGAGAAAAGCAATATGACGAGCAGAAGCGCCGCGTTGACATAATAGACTGTCTGCCAGCTCGTTGCTTGGAATAAAAGCGTGAACACCGTAGGGAACAGCGCGCCGCCAACACCCGACATGAGCTGGGCAATACCCAGATAGCGGCCCAGCACGCTCTTATCGAACCAGGCGCCCATGAGCAGAGGCGTCGCGTACAGAAAATACATGCCACCGGTAAGGCCCATGACGACGCCAATAGCGACAAATTGCCACGTCCACGACGAGTCGGCAAATGTAAACGCCACCATGCAAAGGGCCGTAACTATAACGTCAAAGGAAATCACAAGCTTTGCGCCGAGTTTTGGAATCAAAATACCCGCAAGAAACGTGCCCAGCAAAGCTGCAATACCGTAAAACGTAATCCATGTCGCGAACACAGACATGTCGACGCCGATTGTCGCTGGGACAAATGCAAAGTACGCAGAAGAGGAATTGAGTACAGTCCCCAAACCGAATGCTTGCATAACGCAGCATCCAACAAAGACGAGCATTGCTCGTTTTTTGCTACGAACATCAACATCACTTGCCATTGTTTCCCTCCTTTTTTGTGTATTTCGCGAAAATGAAGCGCTTGCCATTCGCGAAACATCAGCGGTTTGGATGCCTTGCCGTCTTATTCACCCTGCGTGTACAAAGCCCACCGTGTCTTGCCATCCATTTTCTTGACGAGCTCTTCGACCTCGCCGTAGTGCATGCACCATGCCTGGCAATGCTGAACGCACATGGGCATCTTTCCCTTTTCCGTGCGCTTAGCGCACATGTCGCATGCTTTGGTGATAACGGGGCTCCATGTCCATTCCCATTTGTTTTCGAGTTCAGTGGAATCCGAATACTGATACGGCCCCACTTCTGTGAGCTTGATGCCGAATTCGCCCTTTTTCAGACCGCGTTCCTTTTTGCAAGCGACCTCGCATGAATGGCAGCCGGTGCAGTATTCGTAATTTATGAGAATTCCCTTTGTCATCTCTCGTTCACCCCCGTGATTAGCCGGCAAAGCCGATCTTCTTTTTCTCTTCTTCGCTTAAATCTGTCTTGAGATACGCGCGCGTTGTTTGGTAGTTCCTCACGTAGTCGTCGCTCACGGCTTCCATGGGCACATAATCGTTTCGGTAACCACCAAGTTTGCAGACCTGTTCGCCCGGCATGATTTCCTCGTGCTCTTTGTCTCGCTTGTAGATATGAACACGTACGCACTTGATAGGAGAACCGATGTCGCCTGGGCCAGCCTGGAAATTACGTGTGCAATTATTCGGGTTATACGTGAAGCAATCGTTCAGAACCGGTGCTGAATCCTCATTCTCGGGTTTCCACCAACCATGCTCTGCGCTCAGGCAGTCGTCAGGGATTCCCTCGAAAATCTCTGCTTGCTGCGTGAACCTGCCCTCGGAGTTCTCAATCCAAATCCACTCGCCGTCTTTAATGCCGTACTTTGCCGCAGCGCGCGGAGAGATCTTTACGCGCGGTTCCGGATGAAGCTCACGCATTGTCTGAGCCATACGATGCTCGGTGTGGAAGAATTCATATGAACGCGAACCGCTGATGAGGTAGAACGGCTCCTGCTCCATGATGTCCGGCGTTTCCTGCCACGTTTCGGGAGCAGGTGTGTAAACTGGATATTCGGGCACACCCCAATCCCGGAAAATGGACGGAATAAGCTCGATGCGCCCCGATGGAGTGTTGAAGCCAACTTGTCCATCAGCGCGCAAAAGACCTTTTTCGTACTTGCAGTACGTCGCGTTCCATTCATCAAATGCAACGCCATGAACCTCAGGATCATTGGTGAGCTGATCGAAGGTGTACGGGCACTTGGTCGATATGCTGACTTCGCCGTCGGCAACCGAAGAATGTCCCCATGCCTCGTCCGTACCAGCAGAGAAGTTTGCCTTTGTCACCGATCCGTCTTCGTTTACCACAGCGAGGTCGGTTAGCAGGTAGTCATTGATGAAATCCTCAACGGTATCCCAACGCTGGAAGAGCTCGGGGTTGAGCCGCTTTCCCAGCCATAGCGCGATCTCCTCGTCGGATTTCGCCTCATAATACGAAGTGCATTTCTTCATGGAGCGAAGCGGCGTCCACCAGGTACGTGCGGAATCGCGCTCCACCGACATGGAAACCGGCAAGACTAAATCTGCGATAGCATTCATCGTCGGCGTCATCATAGGGTCGGCGTACACGATGAAATCAAACTTGTTCATGGTCTTGTAGGCGCGTGGCACCTGGCCTTCGTGGCCAGAGAACGCATTGCAGCTCTGAGCCCATAGCATCTTGGTTGGATATTCTTCGTCATTTGCGGGAATCTTTCCGGCCTCGAGCACCGCTGCCATCGCATCTGCATTCGACATGCCCACAAAGTCGAATCCAGGATAATCAATCATCCATTTGCGGAATTTGCGTTCGAGCGCGCCTTTGTCTGCATACAAATCGACAGACGAGTAGCCTGCATTGATATCGAAGGCATTGTGGACAAGAACATGCGTGCCCGGGCGATCGATATTGCCACATATCGCCATCAGGTCACACACTGCATGTGTCCAACTCATCGAAGAGCTCGTGCCCGCATCGAAGACGAGGCCCCATTGGATGGCGCCGCGCTGGGCCTGAGCGTACAAGCGCGCAGAGCCAACAATATCTTCAACCGGCACGCCCGTGATATCGGCGGCCCATTCGGGCGTAAACTGCTGAACATGTTCTTTGAGCTCGTCGTAATAGGCACACCAATACTCGACGAACTCGTGATCGATGAGGTCTTCGTTGATGATCACGTTGAGCCATGCGAGCGACAGCGCGCAATCGGTGCCGGGTTTGGGACGCAACCAGTAATCAGCACGTGCACCCCACCATGTCAAAACAGGGTCTATGGATATGATCTTGGTGCCCATCTGGACGCACAGATTAAGCCAGTGACCAATATAGCCATCAGCATTCGATTTGAGCGGCTCATTACCCCAGACAACAAGAACATCGGGTGCTTTCCACTCGGGATTCGCATAGCGGTCGGGAAGCGTCTCGGATGCGTCAACGATGGGATAATCGCCAAGGGGGCCTGCCGCCCCGCACACACGCGGCATATAGCACCACCAGCCCGAGAAATATATGCCGCCAACGTTTGCAGTGCGCAGACACGCACCTGCTATGAAGGGCACCTGCCAATTAATGTTGCGGCCCGTTCCATGTCCAACGAGAATCGATTCGCGGCCAAGGCCCTTTTCATCGATTTCGGTCTTGATGTAATCCTCGATAATATCGAGCGCCTCGTCCCAACTGATACGCTCCCACGCATCGGCGTCGCCGCGTTTGCTCTTATCGCGCTTCATAGGGTACTTGAGGCGTCGCTCGTTATTAGTCATCTCGGGAAGATCGAGGCACCTAATGCAGAGCTTTCCGTTGGTAACCGGATCAAGGGGGTCGCCTTCAACACGTTCGAGCTTTCCGTCTTTTACATACAGCAAGACACCACAGGAATCGTGGCAGCCCGGACCAGTGTAGTTGTACGTTCGGGTAACTGTGTAGCCGTCCTCCTCCCATACAACCTCGCCCTCGTGATAGGCCTTGCGGTCAATGCTATCGAGGAACTCTTGGTAATTGAACATCGCCTTTCCACTCCTCTCTCTCTTTGCAGACGCATAATGGCGCGTCTGCCGTCTGCAGGAGTGAGAATAGGCACGCAAGAACTACGGCACATCGTTACGGAACCAGTGTTTATGGATATACCTAATAATTAATGATGCTCTGATCAGGGAATTTGCTATTCGTCTTCCTCATAGAGCTTGATGTTTTCGATGAGATCGAAGAGCTCTTGACGAGAGTGAATATCCATTTTTCGGTATATATTGCGAATGTGGGTCTGGGCAGTACTCACCGATATTATGAGTTCTTTTGCCACGTATTCGGCGTTGCGCCCCTGGGTGAGAAGGCACATGACTTCGTACTGACGTTCAGAAAGACCGTATTGCTCGCCCGCGATATAGCAGCGGCGCTTCCACGCTGTCACATTCGCCCCATCTTTTGCCTCATTCCACACATCACTTTGCGCAATGCTCGCTTCAGGAAAACGCGAGCGCTGGAAATATGATGAGATGAGAGCATAAATGCAGGTGATGATGGCAGATGCTTGCATGGCCATCATTGCCGAATTTTCAAAAAGCCGCGCAACAAAAGCGCCGGCGAGCAACCCGATGGCTATGCCAGCATAATCGATGATTCGAGCGCGAGAGAAAGCAAAGACCGTTGACAATTTGGTGAGTCGCACATGCGCTGAAAGAGCAACCCACCCAAAGATGATGCCATAGGCAACGATAACCGCCAGAAGACCCAGGGTGATGAGCTTCCAAATATCGCCAAACAAGAACATCGTCGCAAAGACGACGACCGTGAGAGGGATAATCGGACGATTCATGCTCGCTTCCGATATCCAGTGCTTGCTCACGGAATCAAGCGCCAGGACGAGCGTAGCTGCTGCGGCAACGATAACGATGACAATCAGCTCCCGAGCGGATGTCAATGACACGATATAGCCAAATTGGATATTCGCAACCATAAGCATAATGACCGATTCCGGCTTTATTCGAGAACGCCTGCGCGACTCCTCGCGTCCAACACGCACACGTTCATCATCGTCTACACCCATAGAGCGCTCAAATCCATGAATTGCGAGTGAAGTCGCATAGAAAGAAACGAGCAGAGCAACACGCGGCACAGGCGCAAGCAGCATGACGACGCAGCAAAGGCAAAGCGCGATGAGAATAGCGAATGAAATATAGGTGATCGAGCAGCGAATCGCTTTGCAACAGGCAAAGTTAAACTGCATTGTCGCCATCGCCGCAAGGCCTGCACTCGAAATACAAACGAGAGTAATATTGGCCGCAATTGGGAAATATGGGTAGGCCAGCGTGAATGCCACCCAGCAGAGCAATCCAACAGCAACGAGTGCGGTAAGAGGTTTTGCCCGCGTCTGATAAATCCATTCTGAAATGACGTTGACGACAGCGAAAGTCACCAGCATCGACAACGCAGCCGCAAGACGAAATGCCGTGCATTCCATCAAACCGATACTTGCAGGCGGTTCGCATATGAACAGGCATGCAATACTTGCAAACGTCGAGGCAATTCCGACAAGCCCCAGCCCGTCAATAAGGGCGGCTTTCCCGTCCGCCCCGGTCTTTACTGATTTTACACTTGTTGTCACGGCCATTGTTTCACCCCTCCCACGCAAAACGTTCCGTGAACTCAATATAGAAATATCTCTTTTGCATCACATTCGCACATCAGAATCGGTCCTTGCATACTCCCGATCCGGCATACCCGGCGGTTTTGGAAAAACAAAGCCGCACGCGGAACAGACCCTCGCTCCACGGTCGTTTTTACCCGAGCATCGGGGGCAGATAACCCACGTGGGGAATCGACCACATACGTTGCAGTGACTACACGGATAGCACATCGGACACTATAGCCTTCCCTACATCAATTATTGAGAACATGCATCACCTCGTTTACGCTAACGATGCTTTCGTTCCCAAAAATTCCCCCTGTCATGAGATATCGAATTGCATTGCGCACGTCCTGGGCAGAATGCGCGAACGTGCCCGAAATATATCGAATTGCCCCCTCGTCCAAACTTGGGGCTTCTGCATTTTCATCCTTATAGCGCAGGATCATTTTATGGGCAAACGTGATGAGTCCTTCTGCATTGAGAGGCTCAACCGCAATCTTGCTGAAACCCTCTAATGCCTGCCCTAGCTCAGAAGCGTCAAGTTCGCTCGGTTCAAGATCGCTGATAATAAGCGTATCGACTTTTTGATCATTTCGCGACAGAATAAGCAATTTGCAAAGCTGAGTGGCGACCTCGTCTGCAATCAAAGATGCATCGATTCCGTCAAGAATGAGCGCATCGACCGCGCCCGCTTGTTCGAGATATTTCTCGCCCACATCGCCGAGGTTGAAGAATGAGACAAGCTCAGATATATGCGCATACTGGACTTTCTTTCCCGAAAGCAGATCACGCGAACGTCCACGCGCTTGGGCAACGGTGCTTTTTCCCGACCGCAACGGGCCATGGATGACGGCCTTTACTGGAGCATCGCGTTCGTTCGTGATGTTCAGGATTGTTTCGAAACCATCCTGGTTCGATTCGGTTATAACGATCTCATCTATAAGCGAGAACATGGAACATCCTTCCAACAACGGCAGCATTATTTCAGCTGCCCAGCGCGGGCGTCTTTTCGTCTCCGGCACGCGGGGTTGAGCTCATGCGAGCAAGCGGGGCGAATGCAATCTCACCACAGCATGTACACACCCCGCTTGCCGCGTCGACTATGCCGCCGCATGAAAAACACAGTATTGCAGCAGGCGGAATATACAATGGGCTCGACTCCTTGTATTTTCCGCACAGGCCGCAACGCGTACATGGGTAGCACATCTTGTCATCCTTACATCAGGTCGACGAGTTCGATCCAGTACTCGAGCGTCTTGCCTGCATACGGATGATTAAAGTCGAGGCGCACCGTGTCTTGCGTTTCCCCGGTAACCCATGCGGGCATTTTGCTGCCATCGTCGGGGTTCGTGTAGAACATGATATCCCCTCGCTTCAAGCTGTACCCTTCCTTGAGCACCATGCGTGGATACCAGCTGGCAAGCTCGTCTTTATAGCTGCCGTACCCAAGCTCACATGGGATTTCCACTTGCTTGGATTCGCCCGCCTTCATACCAAAAATCGCTTCTTCGATTCCCTGTGGCAACTTCATGTCGCCAAGCATGACCTTCAACGGTTCGCCCTTGGAATGGTCGTCGAGAACTTCTTCGCCCTTCGCGCCGCCCTTGTATCGAATCGAGACGACACTTCCCGGTTTTGCCGTCTTCACCATAACAACCACCTCTTGATAGGGCCCACGCTAGAATACCGTGCCTTCGTTTTCGTCGATTTCGCCTACTTTGGTATCATGCCGGTGCACGGCATAGCTCGCCTTTCCTGTTCCCTCGACTTCGATATGCGCAGCCTTGTGCGTGTCCGTCTTTTTTGAGACAAACTTTTCACGACTTCCAATAGGATTGAACTGCGGTACCACGAGAAACTGCTTTGGTTTTTCTGCCAGCTTCTGCGCAAGCTCCTCAACTGGACCATAGGTAATGATGTTGGCGAGGCAGTGATGCACGCAAATTGGCTCGCGCCCTGCATTCGTCCGCTCTGGACACAGGTCGCATAGATCAGTCACGATTGGCCAATGGTTGTAGTTCCAGTGTTCGTCGTCGATTTTCCAGGGCCCATCGGTCATGACCTTGATACCTGTCTTACCCACGGGATAAGCGTGCTCTTCTTTACAAGACACCTGGCATGATCCGCAATTCGTGCAATACTCGTAATCGAAAAGAAGTCCATATGTAGTCATCGTTACACCAGCTCTCCAAATTTCTCCCAGATCAAATCCATGTCGGTATCGAAGCTCTCTGCAATGGGCTCGACTTTGCACACGAGGCACTTGTTGGGAGCGCCAAAACCGAGCTTGCCAAAGTGGAAATTGGGAAGCAGGTTGTTGATGTTTGACCGGAAATTCCCGTAGAGGTTCGGCTCGTTACCATCTTCTTCCGGGAACCACCATGCGTGCTGAGCGTGAATCGTTTTCTCGTCAACGGCCTCGGTGATCCTTGCCTTCTGCACGCACTCGCCAAACGGACTCGTCAGACGTACCCATTGACCATCCGTGATACCAAGACGCTTTGCAACAGCAGGATTGATTTCCGTAATCGGGTCCGGATTGAGCTCACGCAGGTACGGGATCTGTCGATGCTCGGAATGGAAAAACGCGATTGTTCGAGCGCCGGTCGTGAGAATGAAGGGATATTCCTTCATAAGCTCGGGATCAACCGGGCCAAATTCCGGCTCTTCATAGTATGGCAGCGGATCTTCGCCAAACTGGTTGAATGCAGTTGACCAAAGCTCGACACGGCCCGTGGGCGTTGCAAAACCGGGACCACCGTCTTCGCGCATTTCGCCACGCTCGTACTTGTAATACGAGACGGGGATTTGACAGACCACGTTTTCTGCAACCTTGTCAAAGTATGTGCCGCCCTCGCGCTTGCCTAGGCGCAGGGCCTCCATAAACTCCTTTGCCGTGGCGAATTCCTCCCAGACCTCTGGTCGGAGCTTCTTGCCGATTTCATAGCAAACTTCGTAGTCGGTTTTGCCCTCGCCCTGAGTTATGGCCTTGTGCATGAAGCCAGCAGTAACCGTGCAAGGCGCGTAATGCGTGAATACCGTGCCGTCGCGCTCCGCCACCGTGGCAAGCGGCAGAAACAAATCGCACGACGCCTCGATAGAAGGATTCATGAACGTGTCGAGGCCCACACAGAATTCGAGCGATTTGACAATCGCGTCATGCCAGCGCTTGGGCTCCATCGATGTACATGACATGAGGTTATTGCCAGCGTAGAAACCCATCTTGATGGGATACGGTTCTTCGGTTTCGAGCGCTTTGAGCATGAGGTCCGCCTGCGCATTCAAAATAATCATGCAGTAGGCGGGATATTCTGCAAGGCCAATCATCTCGGCCTGCAAGTCTGCACCAACGCCTTTCTCAAACCCAAACCCAGCCTCATTGTGGCCTGCGCCCGTCCCAGGCAGAATCTGACCGCCTGGGGCATCGAGATTGCCCGTGATGGCCATGAGGGCAACAGAGACTTGCCCTTGCTGCATGCCATTGGTTTTCTGGTCAGCTGCCAGACCCCACTGTATGGCACCCGGCTTTGCTGACGCATACATGCGGGCCGCTTCATAGATTTTCTCAACAGGCACATCGCAAATCTCAGCAGCTCGTTCAGGGGTCATCTCTTTGACGCGCTCTGCAAGCTCGTCAAATCCATAACACCAGTATTCGACAAAATCATGATCATAGAGGCCCTCGTTGATGATGATGTTGAGCATTGCCATGCCAAGGGCGGTGTCCGTTCCTGCACGTAACTGCAGATGGATATCCGCATGCGCCGCAAGCCAGGTGACACGAGGATCGATGACGATGAGACGCGTACCGCGGCGCATAGCATCAATCACTGCATGTCCAAAGAAGCCGTCCGGACTCGATTCGAGCGGAGCTTTGCCCCAGACCATTAGAACTTCGGTCTGGTCGTATGCCGGGTCATCCCAGCGTTTTGGCAATGCGCCGGCGTAGTCCCATTCAGGATATGTCGTGCCCGCAATATAAGCGATCGCGGCGAGACGCGGGGTATAGCAAGCGTAGCCAGATTGCGTATAGCAGAAATTCGGCGTTCCAAAACACATGGTTCCGTATGGCGCGAATGTTCCGCCCTCACGGCCTGTGCCGGCAAATACGGCAATGCTTTTACGCCCATATTCAGCCGTAATGCGTTCGTAGTTTTCTTTGATTATATCCAGTGCTTCATCCCACGAGATCTGCTCCCATTTGTCAGCTTTGCCACGATCTTCACGCGCACGCTTCATGGGATGAAGCAAACGAGCGGGGCTATATATATAGTCCTTGAGGGCCACGCACCTCGGACACAGGCGCCCTTGGGTCACCGGATTGTTCTCGTCGCCTTCGACTTTCACGAGCTTGCCATCATCATCAACATAAAGCTTGAGACCGCATCCAACCGGATGGCACCCCGGCGGAGACCATGGGCTCGTTCGCGTGACGGTGAGTCCGTTTTCTTCGTAGCGCCATGGCTTGCCGATGTCGTTGACATCCGAAAGCGTATCGAGCTTTACTACTTCCGCCCTTTTGTAGAATTCATCTTCACTCATGCCGCTTCCTCTCTCTCTTGGTTGCTAAACCCTAAAAGCCGGCTTGAAAAACGTAGCAAGAACAAAGGCGCACGAAACCGTTTGCGATGCGGTAAGTAAGGCAATACCTAATAATTGATGAGTCTCCCATCAGGCAAAACGCCATCTCAGACAAAGAACGGGCATGGAAGCGCGTCCAAAAGGATGTTGCTTGGCGCCACCATAGATGCAACGGCTATATCGCTATAATGAGAACTCCCGATAACGGATAAACAAACAATACGAGCAAATTGGAAAGGGCCAGCAATGACTGCATACACCGAGATGGGCCTTGAAGAAATCCGCGAGCTTCACAGCGAGCTCGAACACAAGTACAGCGAGTACCGAGCTCTTGGGCTCAAACTCAACATGGCGCGCGGCAAGCCGAGCCCCGAGCAGCTTGAACTGAGCCTCCCTATGCTCGATATCATCAACTCCACAAGCGAGCTCGTATCGGTGGACGGAACCGATTGTCGTAATTACGGCGTGCTCGCGGGTATCCCAGAAGCACGTGCGCTTATCGCAGAAATGGTTCATGCCCGGCCAGAGCAGGTTGTCGTTTGCGGCGCATCGAGCCTCAACGTGATGTTCGACACGATTTCGCGTGCATGGAGCTTTGGCGTTGGCGGACACGCGCCTTGGAGCGAACAAGACGAAGTGACATTCCTCTGCCCTTCGCCCGGCTATGACCGTCATTTTGCAATATGCGAGCACTTCGGCATCAAGATGCTTCCCATTGAAATGGACGAAGACGGCCCCGACGTCTTCCAGATCAAAGAGCTTGTTAAGGACCCGAAAGTTAAGGGAATATGGTGCGTTCCCCAATATTCGAACCCGACGGGCTGCAGCTATTCCGATGCTGTCGTGCGGGCGCTTGCTTCGCTCAAGCCCGCCGCACCGGACTTCCGCATCTTCTGGGATAACGCATATATCGTCCACCACCTCAACGACGCATCAGAAAACCAGGACCACGTTCTCAACATGCTTGACGAATGCGAGAAAGCCGGCAACCCGGATATGGTATTCGAGTTCTGCTCGACCTCCAAGGTGACGTTTCCCGGTGCGGGCATCGCCGCCTTTGCGTCGAGCGAGACAAACGTTGCAGAGGCACTCGATGCCATGAAGGCGCAGACGATTGGCTTCGATAAGATCAACCAGCTCCGCCATGTCCGCTTTTTGAAGGACGCCCAGGGGATAGCCGAGCATATGAGCAAGCATGCAGCCTTGCTTCGCCCCCGCTTCGAAAAGGTACTTGAAATATTCGAAGAAGATCTCGCGGGCACGGGCATTGGCGCCTGGACGCACCCACAGGGCGGCTACTTCATCAGCTTCACTGGCCTCGAGGGAACAGCAAAGGCAACGGTCAGCAAGGCGCGCATGGCTGGTGTCACGCTCACGGACGCAGGCGCCACCTGGCCGTACCATGACGATCCGCACGATGCGGATATCCGTATTGCACCAAGCTTCCCGAGCGTCGAAGAGCTTGAGCAAGCTGCACGGATATTCACGGTGTGCGCCCGCATAGCTGCGCTCGAGAAGATAATGTTGCATTCGTAACAGGCTTGCCAACTCCACAAAATAGCCCCGAGAGCAGTACCGGCTCAGTCAGTTAGTGACCAAAGCCGCACTTCCAAATCGCTATGAACTAGCATTTTTGCTGCAGCAGGCTTCAAATTTGGACACTGATCGCACCCGCATTGCACAACGTATCAAGATTTGAATCATTATTTTCTATTGTGATTATTCTTATTATGCTTTATTCTTTTTGTAGTTTATTTTCAGCTCAAACTTATTTATGCATCATCTGAGCTAATGCACCTCCATTAGATTCGAATGACTGGATTGTCCAGCCATCAAAACATGAAAGGAAGGAAGCATGAAAATCAGCGCACGCAACCAAATCAAAGGCGCCGTAAAGAGCATACATGAAGGCGCGGTGAACGCGGTCGTCGTCATCTGCCGTGGCAACCACAACCCCATCAAGGCTGACATCACCATGGAGTCCGTCAAGGATCTCGGCCTGGCAGAAGGCAAGGAATGCTACGCAGTCATCAAGGCGACCAACGTGATATTCGCGACGAAAAAAATCGAGGGCATTAGCGCCCGCAACCAGATCGAAGGCACGATCGTCTCTGTTAAAGAGGGTGCTGTGAACGGCCACGTTACAATCGAAGACGCCGACGGCGTAAAGATCTCCGGCTCGATTACCAACGAATCCATCGAGAGTCTTGGCCTGAAAGAAGGCAGCGCGGCTGTTGCCATCATCAAAGCAAGCGATGTCCTGATAGCCGTCGATTAATTACGGCTTCGACGCATAAAGCGCTGGCCAAGGGCAGTCCCCGTTTGAGGGCTGCCTTCCTTTTCGTAGCGCCCTAAAGAGTGTCCAAACTTGGACTTCTGGATTCTGCGAACAAGGGTTTTGCTTTGGCATACCTCAACTTTGGACACTAATTGCGGTATCAAAATGG
>CACZSV010000184.1 GCA_902783925.1 uncultured Coriobacteriaceae bacterium | reverse complement strand
GGTGGATACAACATGTACAACATCGGCCTTTCGCTATTTGCTGGCGAAATCGATGCGGCGCTGCTGCACCTGGGTTCGTTCATGCTGGCAGTCACGGGTCTTGCCGTGACGGCGCTGTTCACCTTCTGGATTTACAACGGCGTGTTTGGCCGCAAGCCCATCACCGAGGTCCATGCTGAGAAGGCGATGAATTCGCTTAAGGAGCTTGGCTATGATGTCTCCAAGGTGGAAAAGGTCGCAAAGGATGCACCCAGCAAGGCTGAGGATGCAGCTGAAACTGCATAACTTGCGTAAGCAATCACGTACGACAGGCGCCGTCGGGAAATCTCGGCGGCGCTTTTTCATGCCCGTTTTCCCAGTGTGCAGATTGGGGACAGACCCCATCGTTCGGACCCCATCGTTCGCATCGCTTGCTTCCACATAGATTGGGGACAGACCCCATCGATAAAGAAAGCTCGTCAGATTGGGGTCTGTCCCCTATTTAGAGACCCCTATTGAGATAGTTCTTGCGGAAACGAACGTCGTGGCATTAATTTTTGGATTCGGCGGAATTTCCGCATTTGCGTCGCAGCGATGGCGTAGAATGTCAGGCGCTTGCCTTACACAGTGCAAACGGACATTTGGCAGGCAAACGTGAGGAGACTCGATGGAAAACACGCACGGCACGCTACCCAGCCAGACAGATGCCGTCTTTGCAAAACCGGAAATGACACCGGCAGAGCAGTACGCTTACAATTCCCTGCCTGAAAAGCTGCGCCGTCGCAAAGAGGTTGTCGACAGCACCATCCTTGCAATCGCCGATTTCTTAAGCCAGCTCAAGGAATACGGCGAGGAGCTTCGCGACCTCTGCTCTGAAGAATACAGCGCAGAACCTAGCAGCGCATACGATCCAGAGCACGTTAAGACGCGCGAGATGCTTCTTGGTCATGAATTCGCAGGCGAGCTCGAGAGCTTGCAGGCTTTCGACAATATCCGCCACGCGGAAATCCGCAACGAGGCAGCCAAGCTTGGAAAAGACTTCGTGAAAAAGGTCACAGCGCTGCAGCAGCTCACAGAATCGTTCGCAGCGCGTTTCAATGCTGCAATGTCGCCTTTCACAAAAGCTAAGGAACCCGAACTCGCCAAGTTCGAAAAAGAGCTCCACCAACGCCTGACAGACATTAACTACCTCACCAAACAACATGCAGAACTCGTCGCGTCGGCTCAAGATGCAACCGCGGGCGACGACGAGCAGACCAAAGCCGAACTCGTCAACGAATACGAACACGCTATTCAGCCCCTCGTGGAGCAGTTCGAAGAGGCGAAGTCCCAATACGAGGCACTTTCGAAATTCTCATTCCGCAAACGCAAGGCGGCGCTCGCTGATCTCACGGAAAAAGCTGCCGCTATCGATGGCGCAAATGCCGAATATAAAGACTACGAGTTTCTCGATATCGCAGAGTACAAACTCCCCGACCAATAGCGAACACCTGCGATGACCTTGTCATTTTTGCCCATAAACGCTAACGAGATGCGTTCGCGCGGCTGGGACCGCGTCGATTTCGTCTATATTTGCGGGGATGCGTATGTCGATCACCCATCCTTTGGCATGGCAATCATCACCCGTTTGCTCGAAGCGCATGGGTACCGTATCGGCATCATCGCCCAACCAGATTGGCGCGATTCTCGCAGCGTAAGCGTCTTCGGGGAACCTCGGCTGGGTTTTCTCGTATCGTCCGGCAATATGGACTCCATGGTTAATCACTATACGGTGGCTCACAAAAAACGCCATGCAGATGCCTATTCTCCCGGTGGCAAAATAGGTCTGCGTCCTGATCGTGCATGCATCGTTTACGGCAACCTCATCAGGCAGACCTATAAGCATACGCCCATCATCTTAGGCGGAATCGAAGCGAGCCTGAGGCGTCTCGCGCATTACGATTACTGGTCGGACAAGCTCAAACGTTCCGTTTTGCTCGACTCTGGTGCAGATATCATCAGCTACGGCATGGGCGAGCGCTCTATCATCGAGATTGCCGATGCGCTCGCCTCCGGCCTGAGCGTACAGGACCTCAGCTTTATCCCCGGCACCGTTTACCGCACGCGCTCTCTTGACCACTTGCCAGACGATGCCATTCGCCTGCCCTCCTTCGAGTCACTTCAAAAGGACAAGCTCGAGTACGCGCGCAGCTTTCAGATGCAGTACAATAACCTCGACCCGTTTTCTGCCCATATACTCGCCGAAGAATACCCGCACAGTGTCTTTGTCGTGCAAAACCCGCCTTCAAAACCGCTTTCCACACGCCAGATGGACGAAGTGTACGCGTTGCCATACGAACGCACATACCATCCGAGCTACGAGGCAGCAGGCGGCATTCCCGCTATCAAGGAAGTGAAATTCTCCCTTATCAGCAATAGAGGCTGCATCGGAGAGTGCTCGTTTTGCGCCCTCAACTTCCACCAGGGACGCATTATCCAATCGCGAAGCCATGAATCGATTCTTGCAGAGGCTGAGCGCATAACGCAAGACCCCAATTTCAAGGGCTATATCCACGATGTCGGAGGGCCGACTGCTAATTTCCGGATTCCTGCATGCTCGAAGCAAACACGCCATGGCGCATGTGTGGGCAAACGTTGTCTTTCTCCCAAGCCATGTACGAGCTTGCGTGTCACTCACAAAGACTACCTCGAGCTGCTTCACAAGCTGCGTGAACTGCCCAAAGTGAAGAAGGTATATATACGCAGCGGGTTGCGTTTTGATTATATAATGCTCGATCGTGACAAGAGTTTCATGCATGAGTTGGTAGAACACCATGTCAGCGGCCAGCTTAAGGTAGCCCCCGAACATGTGAGCGATACTGTTTTGAAGATTATGGGAAAGCCTCCGCATAGCGTTTACGAGCATTTTTCCAATGAATACACACGTCTGAACAAGCAGCTCGGCAAAAAACAGTACCTGGTTGCCTATCTTATGTCATCGCATCCAGGCTCGACGCTTGACGAGGCCATTGAACTTGCAGAGTTCGTCCGCGATATGGGGTATAACCCCGAACAGGTGCAGGACTTCTACCCAACTCCTTCGACCATTTCCACCTGCATCTACTATACAGGGGTCGATCCACGCACGATGAAGAGCGTATATACAGCCAAAACGACGCACGAAAAAGCCATGCAACGAGCGCTAATCCAATATCGTGACCCCAAAAACCGAGACCTCGTCCGCGAAGCACTCGAAAAAGCCGGTCGCACGGACCTTATTGGCTACGAGAAAAAGTGCTTGGTCAAGCCAAAGGCAAACGACGTAAACCAGCGAAAAAGGAGAAAGAATGGCAGACATTCCAGCAGGAAATCCCGCAAAACCTCAAGGTGAGGATGGCCGCGCCCTTCTCACACGCATGAACGACGGTCATCACGAAGAGCTGGCTGTCTGGGGTCTTTCGCATATGAAGTTTTCGGGCGGTGAGCATATGCTCGATATCGGCTGCGGTGGCGGAGCAAACGTTTCACGACTACTTGAGCGCTCGAAAGATGGCAAAGCCTACGGCATCGACTATTCGCCGCTCAGCGTCGAGCTCTCGCGCGAAACTTGCACTCGACAAATCGAAGACGG
>CACZSV010000183.1 GCA_902783925.1 uncultured Coriobacteriaceae bacterium | reverse complement strand
TGGCGCCAATTTGGATATATGCACGATTTTTCCTCGGAAAATGCCATTAATTCCGACCTGTGCACGATAAATGGGTTAGGAATCGTGCACGCATCGGATTTGGCGCCACCTCCGGGACCCGAATCGTGCACGCATCGGATTTGGCGCCACCCCCGGGACCCGAATCGTGCATGCATCGGATTTAACGGCACTTCAAGACATATGCACAACTTCCGTTATGCGGCATGCCATACATTGTGCTTCAACAAAGCAAAGGGCCGGAGAATCCGGCCCTTCTTATCATGCATCGAATACCCAATGAGCGGGTTTTCAGTACATGGTTCTAACAGTCGCGCTGCTTCTTGCGTGCCACGATGAGCACAGCAAGAGAAGCGATAGCCAGTATGGCGAGTGGCCACGCGGGTAGGGCGTCATCGGCGGTTTTCACCAGGCCGGCAACCTTTGCTCCGGCAGCCTTTGTCTCGCCAGCCTTTGCGCTAGTGCCTCCTGCTCCGCCAGCCGTGCCAGCTCCCGCGTTACCCGCAATCTCTTCGCGCTTATGCGCATTGGTCAGCGTGGTTACGGTGCCGTCGACAGATGTGCTTGCAAGCACGTAACCTTCGGGCATATTGCCCTCGGCCCAGATGTATTCGATAGCTTTGCCGTCGGCGTCGTACTTGGGCAGGTACGTGATGGTGGCCGTCCAGTCGTTCTCTTCGCTCAGCGTCACCGTGACACCATTGGATAGTGTGACGGTAATCGATGCAGGGCGCAGCTTGTCGAGGTCGGCCTCGTCGTCCCATACGTTCTTAACAGTTGCAGACGTCTTGGCGTTGAAGCGGTCGTTCGTGAACGTGGCAGTCATAGTGACTCCCTCGGAAACTGCGCCTTCTGCGTTACTGGTACCCGCCAGAAGCCAGCCTTCGAGAGATGCTTCCGTGATGACGTACTTAACGCCCGCGGGCAGGTTATGCGAGCGCCTTTCCCCTAATCGTCTTTGGTGTCACGTGGAAAATCCTATGAGAGAGAAAGAGACCAATTTCGTTAATCTGGTCTCCCATGTGCAAGATACGTTCGCCCGCATCGTATTCGCGGCTATGCGCCCCTAAACAGCCGAGCATCTCCTGAATTTCTTCAGGAGATGCTCCTTCGAACAGTTGTGTTGTAGCAAGAAACTGATAATCGTACATGTGCCCTCGATTGCCGTTTTGAAAAATGTTGTAATTCCAACAATTCATGATACGGCAATCGCGAACTACTGGGCCTGCCTTTTTTGCAAAATCTCGACGACCAGCGTAATTACTATTGCGGCAATTATCGCTACGCCGATGGGGAGGAGAGCTGCCAACCATTCTGCTGGGGCGGGCATGTAATTCGTGGTATTTGCGAAGGTCTGGCCCCAATCGAGATACCTACCGGTCGATATTGGATAAGAGCCGGTCAAAGAATTTGTTCCCGATAGGTTTAGGTACAGAGACGGAGCGTTGTATGCGGGGAAGAGTAGCATCATCCGATGGGCGAAAATTCCCACGATAGTGAAAATCGATGCGAGCAGATAACCGTTTTTATTCTCGCTGTTTCTTCCAATGAATAAGACGACCATCGCAATAGCGGGGAGTACAAGCTCGCAAAGGTAAAGCGGCAGGTTTGCAAGCAGCGCAGCTCTCACGCCTCCTTCTACCGGGTTGTTTGAAAAAGCCACGAGAGCGAGATCGCCAAGCGCGAGCACGAGATGTACGCAGATGGCGATTGAGCAGAAGCGGGCAAGCCAGGAGATAATATCCAGACTCTCGTTTTTGACTACGGCAATGAAAAGCAGCAATGCGGACCCGCTGACAAATGCCACTGCGATAAAGTCGACAGGCATGATAGGGGTCGCCCACCAAGCGTGAGCGGCCTGGGTCGAGAAGAGGAGACCTTCGACAACCTGCAGTGCAAGTGCGGCAACACCGGCGAGTATCGTCCATATCTTCACATTCGATAAGCCTTTTGCCATTGCAAAAAGTTGAATGATGGAGAAAACCAGGAACGCTGTCATGGCAATCATGTCCCACGCGAGAGGGGAGCGCAGGTTGAGCCCGAGCACCATTGCGAGAATGTTGCGGATGGCCCCAAGATCGGCCAGGATGGCAACACCTGCAGCGGCGACGCAGGCAAACGCGACAACTGCGGCGGTCTGGGCAAACGGTTTGTGCTCATCTTTACCACGCAAATAGATCGCCGTGCATACAAATTGAGCTCCTGCACCAAACCCAACCATAAAGGCAAAGACAGCGATCATGAGACCCCATAGAAAGATATTGGTCATGCCAGACCCAGCTATGAGTCCACCGCTGAGCTGAAGGCCCCATCCAATAGCACCCAGCAACAACAATATTCCGCCGAAAATCATGAGTTTGCGGGTTCCAGAGCTAAGTATCTTGTTTTCCATGATTACTTACCCCCTTTAACAGTTGCGGTGGAGGCGATGTTTGTCTGTTTACGGGGCTTGGAGGCAAGATAGAAGACGTTAGGCTCCGTTTTGTACTCATCGCCAAGGGTGAACGTCTCGCGCCCTTCCAAGTATTTGCGGATATCGGAATTGGGATCGTCCATATCTCCGAAAATGCGTGCGTTTGCCGGACAGCCGGAGCAACACGCCGGCTCTATACCCTGCGATGTGTATTGAGCGCAGAACGTGCATTTCTCCATAACGCCTTCTGGACGCTGAGGTGTGTATACGAGATGACCTTCATCGCGGTATTCGTCGGGGTATCCGTAACGGTACGAACCGCCGTTGGTGGATTCAAGCTCGGCTTTTGCTCCCCAGTTAAATTGACGTACTCCGTAGGGACAGGCGCTTGCGCACATGCGGCAACCGATGCATTTTTCGTAGTCGATGAGAACGGTGCCCGTCTTCTTATCGATATAAGTCGCCTGCGTTGGGCACACTGTTTCGCATGGAGCGTTACTGCAGTGCTGGCAGCTGATAGGTACGAACTCCATGCGGAGTTCTCCATCTACGTTCACTACCTTGTCATATTCGGGAGTGCCGCTTGTAAAGACACGGTTCCACCAGATGCCGGGAGGCTCAGCATTGTGGTCTTTGCAGATAACCGCACAGGTACGGCATCCGATGCAGCGATCAAGGTCTATTGCCATCGCGTATCTCATTATTTACCCCCTTTGCTCGCTGAATTGTTGCTGCTCTTCATTTGCGAAAGCACGCTCTTTGGTGCACCGCCTTTGTTTAGAAGGCGTACGTTGCATACGCATTCGTTCCACGCCATGTTGGGAGACCATACGCTGGGGACGTAATAGACTTCGTGAGTTGGATTGATCCAGGGCCAGATAAGGGAGTTGTAGCTTGTCCCGTTATCATACTTTGACCACCAGCCCTGATCGAATATGCACTGACCGGGATAAACGCCCTCGTCTTCTACAAGTATCCCCTCTACTTTTCCACGCGAGTTGTATGCCTCGACCCAGTCTCCGTCGGTGCACCCTCGTTCTTGTGCATCGGCGGGGTTGAGGAAGATCTTGGGCATATTGTCTTGAAGTTCGAGCATAAAGGGGTTGTTCGTGTATGTGGCGTGAACGCGAAACACGCTGTTGCGTGTTATATAACCCAACGGGTAGAGCTTGCGGGCTTCCGGGGACTCTTTGTACTCGGTGTCTTCGTAGGGCGCTTTGTAGCAGGGGAGTTGCTCCCCGAGTTCGAGGAAAGTGTCCTCGTCTTTGTAAAACTCGATGCGGCCCGATTTCACGAATTTCGCTGTGACGTCTATAGCGTTGGGGCGCGATACGGAGGGGAAGGGAGTGCGTTGGTTGATCTGCTCCCAGAAGGGAATCTTTTTCTCGCCGGGATTCGTGTGCGCGAGTTTGCCCGGACCTTCGCGAAGCTCTTCTGCAGTGATGTGCTCGATTGTCGGACCGCCGTTTTTCAGCAGCATGCGGAGTACTTCGTCTGCGCGTTCCTCCGATTTCTCCGGAGCAAAACGCGGCCACATGTCTGCCACGCTCGGATCGATTCTGTTTGCAAGTTCGGTAAAGGTCCAGATCTCCGGACGTGCTTCGCCGGGAGCGTCTACAAGCGGCTGCATGAGCTGTACCCACGGATGCAGAGGAGTGGTGACGAGTTCCGTTTTCTCATACCAGCTGGCGCTGGGGAATGCGACCGTCGCGTTATCCACCGTGAGCGTATCTTGAAAGTCGAGGCAGACAAGGCATTCTATCTCGCCCGAATCGACAGCGCTGCGTAGCCAGTTAGCCACGTTGTGCTGCTCGAGCGGATTGCCCCAGCCAACGACAATCGCCTTGTAGCCGCTTTTGGGGAAGCTTGCCGACATATTGTCGGTACGGCCGTTGACCGCGTAGTGGAATGGTGCCGAGTTTTTCTTCATACGCGGGGGGTTGAACCAGCTAGCTGGGGCAAAACGTGTTTTGTATTGGCCAACGTAGGTGGAAATTCCACCACCGAGTTGGCCGATGTTTGCGGTGAGGCAGGCAAGCAGAGCGCAAGCGCGTCCTTTAAGATCGCCGTGATGCCACTGCTGGGTGCCGCCTCCAAAGATAATATGTGCGGGCTTTGTTTTGGCGTATTCGCGTGCCAGACGGGTGACGACCTCACCGTCGATTTTGCAAATCTTTTCGGCGTATTCGGGAGTGTATGTTTCCAGGCTCTCGACGAGAAGCTGGAAGCCCGGCTTTGCCTGAACCGTCGTTCCGTTTGCAAGAGGCACGCTGTACGTGCCCGTTAGGGCGTATGTGTTTGTGTCGGGAAGTTCGAGAGGAGTGGTCGCGGCAAAGGTGCCGGTCGCCTCATTGAACACCGCATAGCTTTCGCGATATTCGGGAATGCCACCCACGGCAGAAAGCCCCTGTACCTCGCTAGCAAGAATGCGCTTGCCCGTCTCGAGATTGATGAGAATCGGGGAGTCGGTAAACGTCTTCATGAAGTTTGCGTCGTACAGTTCTTCATCGATGATGACCTTTGCCATTGCGAGGGCGAAGGCTCCATCGGAGTCGGGAGCGAGTCTGATCCACTCATCCGATTTTTCCGCTGTTGCCGAATAGTTGGGGTCGAGGCAAACCACACGCCCACCCGCCTCGCGTGCAAAATTGAGGAAATGCGCGTCTGGGAGGCGCGTGACCATGACATTCGAGCCAAAGATCAGCGTGAGTTTGGAGTCTTCCCAGCAGTATGATTCGAGCTCCTCGCTCTGGCAGCCAAAGGTTTCTGGCCAGAACATGGGAAGATCGCCATTGAGCTCATAGCCGCCTATAACCGACCATCCAAACGTGTTTGCGATGCGCACGAGCGCACCTTTCTGGATGTGTCCGGTTCCCTGGACCTGGTAGATAACGCCAACCGACTCTGGGCCATACTTTTCCATAACCGCGTTGAGCTTGGATGCGGCGGTATCGAGAGCCGTGTCCCAGTCGCATTCGACCTGTTTGCCGTCTTCGCCCTTGATGCGCGGTTTGGTAAGTCTGTCTGGCCCATGAAGAAGTGTGTTGATCGACAGTCCTTTGAGGCATCCGCGCGGGTTGTAATGGTCGAATGGGTAATCGGCTGCCTGGCGGATCATCTTGACCTCGCCGTCTTTGACAAAAGCCTTCATTCCGCACGCGCCCGTACAGTTTGGCGCGCAGGTTGTTCGGAACCAGGCTCCCTCGGGCGGAGTTGCCTGCGTGAGTGCCTCCGCGGCTTTGACCCCCGTCTTGCCGCATATTGTGAGAGCTGCACCGGTAGCAGCCGTTGCTGCGACGAAGGTGCGTCTGCTCATGGTGTGGTCCATGCTTTCCCTCCCTTGTTCGTCCGAACATACGGTTATTCTCAACATAGGAGCGAAAGGAGGAAATGTCTGTTGTATCTACAACAAAATGGAAAGAAATTGGTGGCACACCTAATCCTGGCTCTCTGTTAAACCAGAATTGACATCTCGTAGGTAAAAGTAGGGGCGGGCTTTAGCCCGCCCAATGAGTCGCGAGGAACGCCGACTCGTGCCAAGCACCCCATACTGTCCCTTGCGGGTCATTCATGCTGGCAAGATGCCAGGTGCCATAAAACTCG
>CACZSV010000182.1 GCA_902783925.1 uncultured Coriobacteriaceae bacterium | reverse complement strand
AGCAAGCGAAAGGGACGTTTGGTTGCACGTTGATTAGTTGGCGGGTTAATTGACGGATTTGGTGTCGATACATGTAGTGTCGCGGTGGTTGCGGAGGGTGTAGGACAATCGTTGGTTTTCCTAACCGCCCCCGAACCGTCGTGCAGGGGTCGATTCCGAGAACCGCCGATGGCGAGGGCGCGGCCCCTTTCCTCTCCCGGAACCGCACCAGCGCGGGGGATGCCGTCAGCCATCAGGAGGGCGATGCCCAGGCGAAGGACGAGCGTGCCCTCATCGGCTCAGAGCGGCCGTGACGTTCTGGAACGCCGGCGTTTTGCCGAGACGAAAACCATCTGGAATCGTATAAGATAAAAGAGCAGTTTTGCGCTGCGGACTACGGCACATCGAACGGAAGGAAGCGCTATGAACATCGACGACATGGATCTTAGCCCCGAGCTGCGCGAGAAGGCGAAGGCGTGCCAGACCCCCGAGGAGATGCTGGCTCTCGCTAAGAAGGAAGGCTACAAGCTATCCGAGGCTGAGATTGAGGCTGTATCCGGCGGATGGGCGAGTGGCTGCTCTTCCGACGTCTGGTATGGAACAGGCGCGGTATAGGCCCCTAGGGAGTCCAGGATAACGTCCGCATTCCACCAGTAAAACCTAGGCAAGGGCGGCACGAATACGGTGTTGCGCATCGTCGTCACCTGCTTCCGGTATCGTTTTGTCGGACGCGACGGGAAAGCCGAATCCAGATCCCTCATCGCCCGTGCTATTTCATCTGCAATTTGACGATAGGTTGAATTACATGTATGGCTCAGCCAAAGACGATGGCAAGCCAGCCTATTTTTTCACGATGTCGTAGATGATCTGCGCGACGCGCTCGGGGGATTCTTGCATCCCGCGTGTAATCCAGAAGGTGTAGACGTTAACCACCGCTCCGGAGTAGTAGTACATGGCGTAGTGCCGGTCCAAGCCGGACTCGCTTCCCGCGAGGTACGTCTCGAAGTAATAGTTCATTCCATCTTGAAGAATCGAGGTGAGATTGGCCTGGATGAGCCGCTCGGCAAGCTTACGGATATTCTGGAAATACAATAGCCCAAACAGGATGATTTCATATGAACGAGAGCTGTGATTGGGGTACTTCTCCAACGCCTCCCTGCGAAACTCATCGGCGAGCATGTGCATGTATTGCCGCAATATGTCGCGCTTAGATTGGAAGTTGCGATAGTAGGCCATGCGGGAATAACCGGCTTCTTTGCAGATGTCCGTCACGCTGATTTCATCTATCTCCCTATCCTCCATCAAGCGGACAAGTGCCTCTGCAAGGCATTGCTTCGCGAACTGATTCGATTGATTTTGCGAATTGCCCGTAAGCTCCATCTTCACCAGTCAATCCTCTCCGGGTACATTTCATGCGCTTTTGTAACACCGTACTGAACAAAAGCGCGCCATTTGTCACAGTGCACTGCGTCTGCGTTGCCGAGGCGGAACGTGCATGCTACCTTTTCGCACTGCTTGTTACATTTGTAACAGTTACATTTGTATCATGATTTCTTCAATTCGAAAAGGACTTCTAAGATGTCAATTCGCATCATTACCGATTCCGCCTCGGATATCGAGCAGGGTGAGTATCAGAACGTGCAGGTTCTGCCCATGACCATAAGCATCGACGAGAAGCTATACCGCGACGGTATCGATATCACGAAAGACGAGTTCTACCATCTGCTGGAGACGAGCGACACCATCCCCATCACGAGTCTCGTAACTCCCTACCAGTTTGAGGAGGCCTACGACTCCGTCAAGGCGGAAGGGGACGAGGCCATCGTCATCACGCTCTCGTCTCGCCTGTCCGGAACATATCAGAGCGCTACGACGGCCGCAGAAGGGAAGCCCTGGATCTCGGTGATCGACTCGAAAAATATAACCGCTTCGCAGAGACTGCTCGTGCTGCGTGCCATGCAGCTCGCATTGCTCGGCCTTTCGAGGAAGGAGATCGTCGACGAGCTCGAGCGCGAAAAGGAGCGCATCGTAATCTACGCAGCCGTGGACACACTTGATTACCTGCTCAAAGGAGGAAGAATCTCGAAATCGAGTGCATTGATGGGCGGATTCATCGGAATCAAGCCCATCTTGACGGTGGAAGATGGCGAACTCGTCCCCATTGGCAAGGTACGTGGCAGCAAAAAGAGCCACGCCTTCCTCAACCAGAAGATAGATGAGGTCGGCGGCATAGACTTCTCCATGCCCTATGCGGTCGGGTATTCTGGAACCGACAAACGTAATCTTCAGAAATACCTGGAAAGCAATCAGCAGATACTCGAGTCCGTACCTCATAGCCCCATCATCGTGCAAATCGGCAGCACGGTCGGCACACATGCTGGTCCGGGAACGGTGTTTGTGACCTTCTTTCGCAAAGGCTAGGCAGCTGGTGCCCGATACGGGAAATCTGCACCAGCCCGCTAACTTTTCAGACCTAGCGGTTTGCTATCGAGATTCCGCGTGCGCCCGCACGCCACCGTGTCGCAAAAGCGAACTTTATGGCGCATCCACCTGCATGGAGAAACACATGGCGAACTCGCCGATTATGCGAAATCAGGCGACCAACCACTTGTGCTTCTCGACGCTGTAAATCGGGACGAGCGGAATCATAATGGGCGTCGATGCCACGTAGTGTTGGTATTCGGGGTCGTTGCCGTACGATTTGTTCTGGCGGATTTCCAGCCTGCGCGCCCCACCGAACATGACGTATATGATTCCGAGATAGCCGAGGAGGGCGGCAATCCATTGCAGGGGGCCGGCGCAGATCGTGATACCGCCGACGAATACACCCGTCCAGAACAGCATCTCGCCGAAGTAGTTCGGGCACCGAACTATGCGGAACAGCCCCGTATCGACGAAGCGCCTGGGGTTCGCCTTTTTCGCGGCATTTTTCTGCAGGTCGGCCGCGGTTTCCACGATGAGGCCTATTACGCTGATGAACAGGCCGATTATCAAGAGGGTGTCTGTTCCGGAACCGTTGACAAATCTGAAGATGACGGGCGAGGTTTCGCAAACGTAGAGGAGGGAGGCGCTGATCCAGATACCGAGCTTAGCGACCACGCTCATGTCATCGCCGCTTTTGATCTCGGTTTTCATCTTGGAGTTATAGCTCGATGAACGCAGCTCGCGGAAGGCGAGGTAGCCTCCGAGCCTGAGGCCGTACACGATGAGCAGGACGCAGGCACATGTCGTTCCCGCGCTCAGCTGCTCGCGGCAGACGATGAGCAACGCGACGCCGATTGCCGCAACCGCAAGGCCGTAGCCAATCGAGATGAACCAGACGTACTTCTTGAAGCCGATGGCACTAAACACGAGCGCGACGGCGAACATCGATAGGAACAAGAACAATTGAAACCTCCGAAAGCGAAATCTTCATGCGGATAAGCGGGTGCCGTACATGTGCTGAAGGACGAGCCGTCTCGCCGTCTGCTCGCCGAAGAGCTTGGTGACCATATCGACCGCGGGACCGCCCTCTGCGAACAAGCTCTCGGCAAACGCCTGGACCTTTGCCGATTTCTGCTCCGGGTCGCAGGTCGGGACGGAGGAGAGGAAATCGACGTAGATCGTCAGATAGTCCTGAGCGGCTTGCGACATGCGCCCTGTAATTCCCCTGCCTTTCTTGTGGAGCGAGCAGGGGTATAGGATCTCGTCATACCAGCGGGCGTCCCCGGCGGGGGCATCGGGCAGGTCCGTGTACTTGGCACGGGCAAACTCAAACACCTCGAGGCATTCGCTAGGCCAAGGCTGAAGCTGTGTATCGTACAGCTCTGCAATCTGGGTTTCGTTCCCGAATGCTTTTACCCAATCCAGATTGAATAGCGGGGAATCGACATCTTTTGGAGCAATAATGGCGGTCTCCATGCGCATCAGCCCAAGAAACGCGCTCATCTGCATGATGCAGAGGTGACCGATGCCGGTGATTTCCCAGCTCTCGGTTGTGAACGTCATACCCTTTGCGGACAGGCGTGCGTCGTCTCCCAGGTCTTCTTTTTGCAGTGAATAACTACGCTCCAGCGCTGCAAGAACGCTATCGCGGAGTATCATCCGTTTCGCCATAACGCCTCCCGTACATCTCATGTATTCTTATTTCAGCATTGTATACGTTCTCCATTCGATTCGTATCTCGTCAATCTCGCGACATTTGGTTCATGATCAGAGCCGTCATTCTTTCATTGACGGTTTATAGGTCGTTTTATATCCGGCGGTTGAGGCGCGCAATCGACGCAATAGTCGAAATTCCCGCAGGGCAAACGTCCATGCAAGAAAGCGCTTTGGAGCAATCTCGCCCGAAATGCTCGCTGTATATTTCCTTGATTTGAGCGGCTTTCGACTTATCTCGCATAGCTACGAGGTAGCAATCGTTCGCGAAGAGCGCACCAAAGAAGTTGTCGCCGCTCGTGTAGTTCGGGCAGACCTCAAGGCATAGCCCGCACTTTAGCAAGATATCGCTGCATCATTGCGTCATTGCCAACGGAATGGCGGAAGAAGACCTCTGCAGCCCTGAAGCAGTCGACGCGCTTGTCGTGCTCGGCGGGGTCTGCGTATCCCATGCCCTCGTCGTAGTAGAGGCCGCCGTAATGGAGCGCGTCTTCGCCATCCTCGTCGTCATGCCCCGGGAAGGGAAACTCATGATCCCGGTAGGGGTAAACCATCATGTAGGTCCGCCCGTCGTAGTTCCCTTCATCGTTAAGTATGGGCTCGGTGATCCAGATGGGCGGGAGCTGGTCTCCATTGGGGTACGTTACGTCCCCTTCGAAACTGACCTCGAATACGGGATCGTCACGATATGTCCGGTACGTGCCCCATGCTTTCTCGTCGTTCGGATTAATCATCGAGGCTCACCTCCATGTGCAGCCTGTTCCACGTCCCCAGTTTCTCCTTGCCCGTCAGCTTGGCTGAGAGTGCTTTGCCGCCGTCCATGAGACGCGCGAGTATCTCGTTGCAATCTGCCGGCACGTAACCGATGCGGTCTTCCCCCGCATACACCCTGATCGCCCATTCGTCAACGAGGTTGCCCGGCTCCCGCTCGAAGCGCAGGGCTGTTCCATCACAGAGCCTCGCAACGATGGCGTCGATGCCATGGATATGCGTCGTGCCCGCAACTCTGGCGTCCTCAATGAGCACGATCTTGCTTTGGAACGGGATAGGCACCGACAGCAACGCGCCGGTGGCATCCGAGGCGCCGATGAGCCCGCCTGATCTTATGGTCGCAAGCGACTCGTCAAAGTCGGCGACCTTTTTGCTAGCGTCCATCATCGCACCTTTCGACAAGCCTGTGGAAACGCTCATCGTACGCCTGCGCCGCGGCCTTTTGCTCCTCGATCTGCTGTTTGAGATTGGTTGTGAGGCGAATCACCCATGCTCCGTCCTCAAGTTTTTCCTTTAACGCATAGGGATTTGAGCGCTTCAGCTCCTCGAGCTGTTGGGCAACCACTCGCTCGTGGGCCAGCACGAGCTCGAGCTCAATCGATGCTTCGTCTTCAGTCAAATTGGAAGCAATGTCCTCCTCCCCCATGCCCTCAGTGGCAACCGCCACCGAGCGGAGCACGTCCAAATCACCATTCTCATACGCAGCCTGCGCGACCATGAAAAAGCGTGTCGCCTCGATGGATTGACCGGGATGAAGGTCCGGATGAAGGCGCTTGATGAGCACTCGGTGCAGCCTCTTGAGTT
>CACZSV010000181.1 GCA_902783925.1 uncultured Coriobacteriaceae bacterium | reverse complement strand
TGGTGCTTCCGGGCACCGCCTCATACGGCCTCACGCGGTACAGCACCTTCATGAGCAAATCTCCCAGAAGCAAAGACGGAATGGCGACCTTGAGCATCTGCGGGGTAATCTGGAAACCGGAATTCTTCTCTCCCGTTCCGCCCTTGAGGGCGAGACTGATAACCGGCACATGACCAAGTCCAGCCTCATGCAATCCCTTACGGATAAGGCTTATGTAGTTGGTTGCGCGACATCCGCCGCCCGTTTGGGTGATCAACACGGCAGTTCGATCCATATCGTAACGACCGCTCGTCACCGCTTCCATAATCTGACCCGTCACCAGAATCGACGGATAGCAAATATCGTTGTTCACATACTTCAAGCCCGCATCGACAGCTCCTGGATCGACCGACGGCAGCAGCTCGAGGTTATACCCAAAATGATGGAACACGGGTACGAGGAGCTCAAAGTGAATCGGAGCCATCTGAGGAGCAAGAATCGTGAATCCGTCCTCGCGCATCTTCATGGTGTACTCGGCACGCGGAAACTCCGTCGAAGCAGCTTCGCGCTCAGCTTCGAACTCGTAGCTCGGTTCAGAGCATGGAGGATCGGTGATCACTTCGCTAAATTCCCCGTCCGAAACAACGGTCTTCGCGTTCGCATCGCTCTTCTGGCCAAGCGCCGCAAGAAGCGAACGAATGCGGATGCGCACCGCGCCCAGATTGCTCACCTCGTCGATCTTGATGAGCGTGTACACCTTTCCAGAGCCCTCGAGTATTTCCTGAACCTCATCGGTGGTCAGGGCGTCAAGGCCGCAACCAAACGAATTGAGCTGCACCAGATCGAGGCAGTCGAGCTGCGTCACGACCTTTGCTGAATTGTAGAGGCGCGTATGGTACATCCATTGGTCGTAGACGCGCAGGTTGCGCTCGAGTTTTCCCAGATGCGCAACCGCGTCCTCCGTGAGCACAGCGAGGCCAAAACTCGTGATGAGTTCAGGAATGGCATGGTTGATTTCTGGGTCGTTATGGTAAGGACGCCCGGCAAGCACGATTCCATGGTTTCCCGTTGCCTTGAGCCAGTTGATGACTTCCTCGCCCTTTGCTCGCATAGTGTCTTTGAATGCAAGATCTTCAGCCCAAGCGGCCTCAACTGCATCGTCGATCTCTACGCGTGTGGGGAATTTGTAGTCGCTGAGCCTTTTGCCCTCTGCTTTGAGTTTGGCTTTTCGGTTCTTAACGAGGTGTTCGAAAAGACGCTTCTTGAGCGCCGACTTGTCGTCGTAGGGAATGAATGGATTCAGGAAATCGATATCGCTTTCGATGAGCTCGTCGATATTGAGTTTAAGAGCCTCCGAATAGCTCATGACAATGGGGCAGTTGAAATGGTTGTTAGCGCCTTCGTCTTCTTGACGCTCCCAACGGATGCAAGGCATCCAGATAAAATCGATATCCTGCTTGAGCAAATCCATGATATGCCCATGCGAAAGCTTCGCCGGATAACATGCATTCTCTGATGGCATGGATTCAACACCGGCGTCGTATGTCTTCTTGCTCGACTGCTCCGAGAGAACCACACGGTATCCAAGCTTCGTGAAGAACGTGTGCCAGAACGGATAGTTCTCGTACATGTTGAGTGCGCGCGGGATGCCAACGCTACCGTATTTTGCCGCCTCCTTTTCCAGGCTCTCACGATCGAATAAGAGCTTCTGCTTGAAATCGAAGAGATTCGGCACGTCTTTGGCACGGCCCTTTGTGCCTGCGCCTTTCTCACAACGATTTCCCGTGACAAAACGGCGGCGCTTGCCCGTCTTTGGATCCTTGCCGAAGTCGTTGATGGTAAGCAGACAATTGTTTTCGCAAAGCCCGCAACGAACCGTCGTATGCTTGATTTCGAGCGCATCGATTTGCGCCGGGCTGAGCACCGTTGAGCGCGAGACAGCAGATGCAGCGTCAGATTGGGCGGCGCCTGCCTCGCCCTCGGTTTCTCCGGTACCCGAGATGTCGTCCGGGTTGGCGGCGTGGCGTACGAGGCTACGTGAGTCGCCGGCCCTGACGTCAGATTGGGTGCCGTCCACTTCGCCCTCGGTTTCTCCGGTACCCGAGATGTCGTCCGGGCCGGCGGCGTGGCGTACGAGGCTACGCGAGTCGCCGGACCGGGCGTCAGATTGGGTGCTGGAGGAAGCGAGGGCACGGTCACGCGCGAGAAGGGCGGCACCCCATGCACCCATATTGCCTGCAATATCAGGACGAATCGCCTCGTGCTCGGACAGATTCTCGAATGCGCGGAGCACGGCGTCGTTCAAGAACGTGCCACCTTGCACAACCGCATGGGTTCCGAGCTCACTTGCATCGCGGAGCTTGATGACCTTGAAAAGAGCGTTTTTTATAACGGAATATGAGAGACCGGCGCTGATGTCCGCAGGCGTTGCGCCTTCTTTTTGCGCCTGCTTGACACGCGAATTCATGAAAACCGTGCAACGGCTTCCGAGGTCGACGGGCGCATCCGCCTTGAGCGCTTCTTTCGCGAACACGTCGATGGGCATATTGAGCGATGTCGCGAAAGCCTCGATGAAGCTTCCACAGCCGGCAGAGCATGCTTCGTTAAGCATGATGTGCTCGATGATGCCATCTTTGACACGCATGCACTTCATATCCTGTCCGCCGATGTCGAGAATGAAATCAACCTCAGGCTGGAGCTCGCGTGCGCCGCGCAGATGGGCGACCGTCTCAATCTCTCCGCTGTCTGCTTGGATTGCTTCGAGCAGCAGAGCCTCGCCGTAGCCGGTAGTCGTCGTGTGCCCAATAGTCACAAGTGCGTTTCCAGCATTATCGCGCGGAAGCGAATCTTCGAGTTCGCCGAGCATGCGGCGCGCCGTTCCGAGCACATCGCCTTTGTTGTTAGCATAGAAGCTGTAAAGGATCTGGCCATCGCGCCCAATGAGGACGCTCTTGAGCGTAGTCGAGCCGGCATCGATGCCGAGATAGGCCTCTCCACGATACGAGCCCAGATCGCCTTTGGGGACTGTTGCTTGCGCATGACGCTCTTTGAAAAGCTTGTACTCGTTTTCGTTTGCAAAAAGCGGCTCAAGGCGTTGGACTTCGCTTCCCTGCGTGCTGCCCAAGTTGAGAAGACGCTCTTTGAGTTCCACCAGCGAAACGCTGCCCTCGAACTCTTCCTCGCTCGCAAACGCTGCACCACGAGCGACAAAAAGATGCGATTCCCCGGGAACGATGGTAGTTTCCGGCGTGAGCTCGAGCGTCTCGATGAAACGCTGACGCAGCTCGCTTAGATAATGGAGCGGACCGCCGAGAAAGGCGACATTACCGCGTATGGGACGCCCGCAAGCCAAGCCGGAAATAGTCTGCATGACGACTGCCTGGAAAATCGACGCTGCGATATCCTCGCGCTTTGCGCCCTCGTTGAGCAAGGGTTGTACATCCGTCTTGGCAAAGACGCCGCAGCGGCTCGCAATCGGATACAAGATGGTATGGTCTTTAGCCATTTCGTTGAGTCCGGAGGCGTCGGTGTTGAGCAGAGCCGCCATCTGGTCAATGAACGCACCCGTGCCGCCGGCGCAGGTGCCGTTCATGCGTTGCTCGATGCCGCCGTCAAAGTAGATGATCTTCGCATCTTCGCCACCGAGCTCAATGGCAACATCGGTTTGAGGGATGATACGCTCGATTGCTGTCTTGTTGGCGATAACTTCCTGAATGAATGGGACCTCGAGCCAATTTGCCAAGAGCAGGCCGCCAGATCCTGTGATGGTCACAGTAGCCGGCGCGTCGCCCACCGCGTCAATGCCCTCGTCGATGATTCCCGCAATGGTTGCACGGATATCCGAGTGGTGACGACGATACACAGAGAACACGACATCGTCGTTTGCATTCAGCACAAGTAGCTTGACAGTCGTTGACCCAACATCAACACCTATACGCAGCGTATCTGTCGTTGTTTGTGTATTCATATCTCTCCCTCTAGAGTTTGATAGATTCACCGGGCTTAATGAAGAGCAGACGCATGGCTATGCGCGCCATCTCCTGCGAGCTTTCTTTCATGCCAGTCTCGACCCATTTGGAAATAACCCCCATATACGCGGAGGCGAAAAACGCGATGTAATAGCTCACAAAAGAATCGTCGCTGTTGCGATACCGCTCGTGCAAAATGGATTCGACAAACTTGGTGCAGATCGTATCGCGCATATACGTGCCAAAGCCGGCATCGCCTCCATTACCGAGCGCCGCATGCAGAAAATCACCTTGGCCGCGCAGATAATCGAAGAGGCTGACAAGAAGCGGCAGTGGTTTCTTGCTCGCATTGCAAAGTGCAACCTGCGCCATGGAAATATGGAGAAGCTGTTCCTCGAAATCCTTAAGTCCTTCGAAAAACTCCGCTTCGAGCGCTCCGAGCACCGCATCCTTATCACGATAGTGGTTATAGAAGGTTCCCCGATTTATATCGGCGCGCTCGCACAATTCGTTGATTGTGAAGCCATCGTAGCCGCATTCTTCCATAAGCTCGAGAAATGCCGAGCGGAGCGCTCGCCTGGTCTTCACAACACGACGGTCTTGCACCTCGGTGGGCTGACACGTTCTTACTGCAGTCGCAGAGCCAGCAGCTTTCATGCTGTACACCCAATCTGATTTACCTGTTACTGGACACGACGAACATTATTCAACAATGTGTCGATTTTCTCAAGTAACAGTTTAGGAATAGGGCGCTTTGGGCGGATGAGCGCGTATGCTTTTGTGGGGAGGCGGGAAAGCATCAACAATACTCGCGCGAGCGCTTAGGATAGCGCCCCTGTCGAAAGGCTTCGATATTCCAATTCGCGACGATTCGCCCAGAGAAGCCCGGCCCCTCAGGAGGCAGCGGCGTTTCGGGGATGTCGGCTGAGTGCGATCACTCCCGTGCACCCAAGGCCCGAGCTCGCGAAAGCAAGCAGCGCTTAATTCTTCAGGCTATTTATCGGCGCGGGGAATCGTCCTCCACGATGCGCAAAAATAGTTCCTGCATGGGTGTTGACCGGCATAATCGGAGCGTCTCCAAGAAGTCCGCCAAAATGCAGCGTTTCGCCAGCAGCATGACCCACGGCGGGAATTACGCGCACAGCGGTCGTCTTATTGTTGATGAGGCCAATTGCCGCTTCGTCGGCAATGATGCCGGCAATCGTCTCGACGGTGACATCACCGGGAATCGCAATCATATCGAGACCGACCGAGCACACGCTTGTCATGGCCTCAAGCTTCTCGATACTCAGAGCGCCGTCTTCGGCTGCTTTGATCATGCCCGCATCTTCGCTCACGGGAATGAACGCGCCCGAAAGACCGCCGACACTCGAGCTCGCCATGACGCCGCCCTTCTTCACAGCATCGTTGAGCAGCGCGAGGGCAGCCGTGGTTCCCGGGCCACCACATTGACCAACGCCGATGGTTTCGAGAATCTGCGCGACAGAGTCTCCGCGAGCAGGAGTCGGTGCAAGCGAAAGATCAAGGATACCCTTCTCGTAGCCCAGACGCTTTGCAGCCTCGCGCGCAATGAGCTCGCCTGCACGCGTGATCTTGAAGGTCGTTGCTTTGATCGCCTCTGCCACCTCGGTCATGGAAGCGTCTTGCGGCAGGTCTTTGAGCACCGCATGTACAACGCCAGGACCACTAACCCCAACGTTGATGACCTCACCGGCCTCGCCGCTGCCATGCATTGCACCGGCCATAAAGGGGTTGTCTTCAACCATATTGCAAAAGACCACGAGCTTGGCACAGGCAATGGAATCGCGATCGGCCGTGATGTCGGCACATTCGCGCACGATTTGCGCCATACGCAGCACGGCGTCCATATTGATGCCCGCACGCGTTGATCCTACGTTTACGCTCGAACAGACAATGTCGGTCTCGGACAGGGCATGAGGAATGCTGTTCATGAGACGACGGTCGCTATCACTTGCACCCTTTTGCACGAGGGCGGTGAATCCGCCGATGAAGTTAACGCCGACCTCTTTACCCGCACGGTCGAGCGCGACGGCAATAGGCGTGAGGTCTTCTGCTTTGGTAGCACCGCAAATCTCTGCAATCGGCGTGACGGCGATGCGCTTATGGATAATGGGGATTCCAAACTCGCGTTCGAGTTGCTCTGCCGTTGGTACGAGATTTTGTGCAGCAGAAGTCAAGCGGTCATAGACTCGCTGCGCCATCGTGTCGATTTCTTCATGTACGCACCCGCGCAAAGAAAGGCCAAGGGTGATAGTTCGAATATCAAGGTGCTGTTGGGTGACCATCGAGAGTGTTTCAACAACTTGCTTAGGTTCTACAGCCACGGAATACTCCTTTTGCGTAAGAAATTTGCTCGCACGATTGTAACCGAAAGCAGCCTGCTATCTGTCAAGTGTCCAGAGCTTGTCAAAGCATTCGACAAGTTTTTGAGTTATCGGGCCATTCTGAGCTTCATGGGCGATGACACCAAATTCATCGCTCACTCTGAATTGTTCGGCATCTTCTCCTTCAAGGGATGCTTCTCCGAGCTCAAAGCCAAGTGTCTTGCATAGGTCGCGCACGAGCGTATCGGCAGCGTGGCTGATATCTTGTTCTGCGTGCACGCAGGAATCTTTCGCCGTCCACAGGGTACCGGGCGCATTCGCGAACGAAGGTGTCGCACGCAGCGGTTCTTGCTGAATATCGACTTCGCCTTCGGGATCGATAGTGAGCACGATGACGCCGTCAGGCATCTCGTAGAACCTGTTGTCTCGAACCCATTCGAGACGCGAGCGGACCCACGCCTGCACCGCAGGCCCAACGTTAAATGCAGCAAGCGAACGCAGGCGCCGTTCGTACAGATGAATAGCCTTATTTGTGTAGCGCCAGCGAAATTCCAGCTTGGTTGCTGGAAGGTTTTGGGCGCGCCATTCTTCTTCGGAGATTCCCTCTCGCTCAGCAAGTTCTGCGGCACCCTGAGGCTTCGCGGTGCCGACCGAATTAAACGGCATGACGTCGTTACTCAAAACGAATACCTTTCTCACAATACAGGGGCATGCATCGGGCTCAACGTTTCTCGCGCGGACGCTCAGGAGAGCGCCTTTGCCATCATTCAGAGTCCAGACGGAGGTTCTTTCATTCTGCCGCGCGAAGTGCGGTCCGCACCAACATTCTAGTGGCGGAAATGCCTATGTCCCGTAAATACCATGGGGATGCCAGCTTCGTTGGCGCAATCGATGGATAGATCGTCGCGCATGGACCCGCCTGGCTGGATCAGTGCCGTGCAACCTGCATCGCGAATAACCTCGAGCGTGTCGGGGAAAGGCAAGAACGCATCGCTTGCAACGACCGCACCTTTAGCTTCTTCGCCCGCTTGCGTAACCGCGATTCGTGCAGAATTCACGCGATTTGGCTGACCTCCGCCAATTCCGACCGTGCGCGTTCCCTTGGTAAGGACTATCGCGTTGGACTTAATACACTTGCAGCATTTCCAGGCAAAGAGCAATGCTTCCATCTGCTCGTCGGTGGGCTGTGTAGCAGTCGGCACGGTGAATGTCGCGGGGTCTTCTGTCACGGCATCGAGAGTTTGCACGACGACGCCACCTTCGACCGCACGGATATCCGTATCGCAACCAGCAGGATTGATGCCGCCCGTACGCAGAATTCTAGCATTGCCTTTCTGGGCAAAGATATCGAGCGCGGCTTGTTCGTAATCGGGGGCAATGATGACCTCGATGAATTGCTTGTTCACTTCTACAATCTCATGCGCGACTGCTTCGGTCACTGTCTGGTTGAATGCCATAACGCCGCCAAATGCGCTGACCGTGTCACATTTCCAGGCATCGCGGTAGGCGGTGAGCATATCCGCGCCCTGAGCGATGCCGCACGGCGTGAGATGCTTGATGATTACGCATGTGGGAATATCGTTTTCGAACTCTCGCACAGAAGCCCACGCCGCATCTGTATCAAGATAGTTGTTGTAGCTGAGTTCCTTGCCCTGGATTTGCTCCGCTTCTGCAAGCGTATGCTGTTCTGCTTCGGGACGCGGACCTGTTTTCCCCACGGTCTTGCGCTTGTAGAACGCGGCGCTCTGATGCGGGTTTTCGCCATAGCGAAGATCGGCGACCTTTTCGAGCATAACGCGCTTGTCATCGCAAAATGCGTCGTCACCCTCGAGTTCGTTATAGAGCCAATAGTAAATCGCATTGTCGTACGCACTCGTAGTCCGGAACACTTCGAGCGCAAGCTTCTTGCGCGTTTCAATCGTAGTCGCACCATCGTTTTCGCGCATTTCGGCAAGAATGGCATCATAGCTTGCGGGGTCGGTCACGACCGTAACAGATGCGTGATTTTTCGCCGCGCTCCGCAGCATGGAAGGACCGCCGATGTCGATATGCTCGACTGCATCCTGGTAATCGACGTCTGGCTTAGCGATAGTAGCCTCGAACGCATACAGGTTCACAACGACCATATCGATCATGCCGATGCCGTTGTCCTGGGCATC
>CACZSV010000180.1 GCA_902783925.1 uncultured Coriobacteriaceae bacterium | reverse complement strand
TCGTCGTCGATGATCTTCTTCATCCCCACGATACATCCGTTGGGCTGGGCGTCGGCGCGTGCCGTTGCAAAAACGACGTTGTCCACCTTGTTAAACAGATCCTGTGCCTCTTGTGGAATCTTAGCCATTGCATCTCCTTCTTGCTGGTGCGTTTTCCGTACTGCCAATGGTATTCGAGAAGAACACGTAGCTCAATATGGAAGCTAATACAGCTTCATCGCGTCGTGTTTTTTGCTAAACGTCTCCTGTATCATGTTCCCCGTCTCGAAAACCTCGCTTGCCAAAGGCGGTAGGATACATGCACCGAGCGAAAATCGAAGCTCGCGTCGAACGGGCGCACGAGCTACACGGCAGAAACTTCAATTGTGCACAGGCTATTGCCTGCACCTGCGCTGACCTTGTCGGGGTAGACGAGTCGACTGCTTTCAGAATGGCAGAAGGCCTTGGTGGCGGTATGGGCGGATACACGGAAACATGTGGCGCTATATCGGGCGGCTGCGCCATCATCGGATTCAAAACGAGCGAAGGACCGCACAATCCTACGACAAAGCACGCTACCTATACGCAGGTTCGTCAACTTGTGGAGCGCTTCAGAGAGAAAAACGGCTCGACTCTATGCTGCGAGATCAAGGGCCTCACGGAAGGCCCCGTCTTGCGGACATGTCCGGGATGTATCGAAGACTGCGTGCGAATGACGCTCGAAATCCTGCAGGACTCACCTACAGGGTAATCATATCGATTGGAATCTGTTCAAAGCAGTTTAGAAAACCCTCAAACCATCGCGAGATGCAGCTATAGCACATTCATGCGAATAGACATATCGAGAGGCTTGGCTGTGAAAAGCGCGGTTGTCGCCAATCCGTCTACACCACATGCAGCATACGCAGCAGCGTTTTGAGGATTCACACCACCGGCAGCAATGAGCGTAACGCGTGGATCGATTCTTCGCAGCTTTACCACAAGACCTGACAGCTCCTCGACTGGAACCTTGTCGAGCTGAATGCCGTCGACGCCAGCATGTGCTGCTAATATTGCCTGATCGGGCGTTGCCTCTACGAATAGTTTCTTTTCCACGCATTTTCGGCGAATCTCGGGTACTCTTTCGAGAAATTCGCTGAAGCCACCCATAAATGTAATATGGTGATCAAACACGAGAACGGTCTCGGAAAGGCCGAGACGATGCGGAAACGCTCCGCCTACCATAACCGCCTCGATGAGCAAGTCTTTCACACCAGGCATGCTCTTACGTGTTGCCAGCACTTCGCATGCAGGATTAACCTCGTGCACGGAATCAACGACCGAACGCGTTTTAGTGGCAACCGCAGACAGATGGTCAAGCAGGTTCAACCCGACTTTCCACACCTGATGCAACGCGGCCGCGCTTCCACTCATGCGTAAAATTGCTTCACCGGGCTCGACCCTATCCCCCGCGTTAACCCTATGCAGCACTTCGCATCCCATCGAACTTGCTATACGCGCCGTTTCCTCGACTCCTGCAACAATGCATGCCTCGCGCGAGAAATATTCCATCTCGCCAGGCACATCACCTATGCCAAGCACTTCACTTGTCAAATCGATATAGGGAACGTCCTCCGACACGAAAAACTCTAAACGTGTATCCGATATCCTCATCAGATTCAATCTCCTCAGTTCGATAGCATCATTATTCTTTGCTACAAACATTTCATTGTTGATATTATTCTGCGTTGGGTTTATTCTATACTTAACTAAATTAAAAATCTATCTTTTGGGGAAGGGGTTTGTCGATGGAAGGCAAGAATGAGACGTGTGCATTTCGCAAAATGGCAAGGCTCGCCGGAATTATTGGAGCAAGCGTAGCTATCATTGCTTTGCTCGTAGGGTGTTCCTCTGGAGGCTCCGCCTCTAATTCCTCGCAGACGAGTTCTGCATCCACTAGTAAAGCATCTCTTTCAGGCTCCCAGCTCAACATTTACTGCGGCGCCGGCATGACCGACCCATTCCAGAAGATCGCGGATGCATTTGAAAGTAAAACTGGCTGCAAAATGAACATCACGTTTGCCAATGCAGCGCAAATCCAAACGCAAATCGATACGACAAAAGAAGGCGACTTCTTTATCGCCGGCTCTGCCGAGGAACTTAAACCTGTCGAGAACTATGTCGAAACGAGCACGAATCTCGTAAAACATATTCCCGTGCTTGCGGTCCCATCATCCAACCCTAAGTCCATCGCATCGCTTGCCGACCTCGAGAAATGCGACTTATTGCTCATAGGCGATCCCGAATCAACGCCCATCGGCAAGATTGCCAAGAAAGCACTGACCGATGCCGGCATCTGGGAGACCCTGCAATCAAGAAATGCTGTCACAACCACAACTACCGCTCCTCAGATTGCAAACGCGCTCGCTAAAGGCGAAGGTGATGCAGGTATCGTCTGGAAAGAAAACGTCAAGGCAGACGGAGCGTCGATCCTCAATATTCCAGAGATGAGCACGTATGTGAAAACCGTCCCCGCCGCACGGCTTACGAGCGTTGCCGACAAAACCGCGGCAGATGAGTTCGAAAAGTTCCTTCAGACAGAGGAAGCCCGGAAAATCTGGGAAGAATATGGATACGAAGTCGTTTAAAACGTTTGGCATCTCATCAGCCTTCTGCCGCTATCGCATACGGGCGATATGCTTCAGAAGGACTGCAATAACAAGATGATGCAGAAAGCCTGACTACCGTGAGTTCTGGTTGCGGCCGACGAAAACGGGACATTTTTCCAGGCGTATGCATTGGAATCGCATGCATACCGCTGCTCTTCATTGGGTGTGCGATACTCACCATTATGGCAGGCGGCATAACGCATCTCGGCGAGGCGATAAGTTCCGAAGAAGTGCTGTTTTCTCTGCGGATGAGCATCGTGACATCAACAATATCGACGACGCTTTGCATGCTCTTTGCGCTGCCCACTGCCTATGCACTTACGCGAACAAATCTGCCGTTCAAGCGTGCAGCAGAAACGCTCATGCAGCTCACTATGTCGCTTCCTTACATACTGCTCGGCTTCGCGCTCCTACTTATGTTTTCTTCTGATGCGGGTAAAGCGCTAAAAGATATTGGCTTTGCCGTAGTGTTTCAACCATCTGGAATCGTGTTTGCCCAGCTTATTGTCAATCTCCCCTTTTCCATACGCATGGTCCGAACGGCATTTGGCGATGTGAATCCACGCATGGAGTTTGTTGCAAAGACGCTAGGTGCCAGTTCGTTTTCCGCATTCAGAACAATAATCCTGCCCATATGCCGAAATCAACTCGTCTCGACATTCGTGCTCACGTGGGCCCGCGGCATGGGAGAATTCGGCGCAACCCTCATGCTTGTTGGCGTAACCCGTATGCGCACAGAAACGCTTCCCGGCAGCGTCTATCTCTCGATTTCAACTGGGAACACTGACACCGCAATGGCAACGGCGATGATAATGCTCATCGTTTCTGCAGCCACGCTTGTAATCTCGAATATCTTGACGAGACCAATTGGCCAAGGCCGTGTGGAAACCCAAAAGCGCCTGAGGAAGAGCAGCTGATTTGGCAGGGACAATCGAAATCCAGGCGCTCAATGTCACACGTGGCGAATTCACGCTTCATGTTGACCGCCTGCGCATAGAAGCCGGCGAAATCTTCGCCATCTTGGGCGCAACAGGTTCGGGAAAGACTGTGCTTATGGAATCGATCGCGGGAGCGTTCCCCTTCAACAGCGGAAAGATTCTCCTCGACGGAAAAAACATCGAGAATCTCCCCCTTCAGCAACGCCATCTTGGAATTCTTTATCAAGACTATATGCTATTTCCCCATCTGAACGTATACGACAACATCGCCTATGGGTTAAAACGTCATCGAATACCCAATATGGAAATATCCAGACGTGTAGATACAATGCTGGAACTATTCAGCATCGAGCATATCGCCCAGAGGTATCCAGGCGTGATTAGCGGTGGCGAAGCACAGCGTGCCGCGCTCGCACGCGCACTCGTGCTCGAACCCGAAATACTCATCCTCGATGAACCGTTTTCTGCGCTTGACCCCACCACAAAGCTTGCAATGTACGATCTTATTCGTAACGTTCATGAGCAATTCGATTGCAGCATTGTTTTCGTGACACACGACTTTCACGAAGCGCAAATCCTTGCCCATCGCGTCGGTATTATTCTAGACGGGCAGCTGAAATGCGTCGTTTCCGCAGAATCGCTATTCGAGCAAAAGCATGACCCGGATGTGATGCGCTTCCTTGGTCGTCCCTATGTCTTGAACGAACGCGTAGCGAGCGCATGAGCGGAAGAAGCGAGTCGAAAAACTCGCGTAAGCTGCAGGCCGCCGTAAGATCCCTCGACTCGTGCGGACGATATGGGAGTGTCTGCAGAACAAATCTGACGGTCATTAATCAGAGCGCTCTGAGGACGCAGGTTGTGCGATTGCCCGAAACCTGCGTCAATCCGGGGGCTCTCACGACGCAGGTTGTTCACCTCTCCATAACCTGTGTTGAAGCCGTGTCTGAGATGACGCAGGTTGCGCGATTGCCCGAAACCTATGTTTCGTGGGCGTGAAAAGGCCGTGCGCGAAGCGGCGGCGCCGAGGATTCTCGTATTGAGCTGCAGCCCGCCGTGAGATCCTTCGACTTGCGCGTGCGCGCTCGCTCGGAATGACATGAAAACGTAGCGCACGCATGGCGTGCCCGCGATTTCGCGAGCTGCGAGTCGCTAAGGGCGCGGCGGTCAGCGAGGACTAGCAAACGCGCAAGCGTTTGCCCCGCAGCTGCCGCGCCCTAAGACGAGCGGGCAGCGGGCGCATGAGCGGGCATGTCATGCGAGCTCGCCGCGTTTTTTCGATTTCCGGTTAGGTTATGGACAAAACCGCCACGGCGATCGCCTTGCTTCCCGTTACGGGATTCACCCCGATCTGTCTGGCAAAGGAATGGACAACAGATCCGTCGGGCATAGTCTCGTCATAGAACAGTCTCATCCCCTGCTCGCAGCAGCACTCCAAGACGTTTTGCACAAAGTCTGAATCAATTTCAACGAATTCAGTACATGCATTCGAAAGATCGAATCCGAGGAAGCGCTTGGCAAAATCACGGTATGTCTGATTACTTCGCACAAAGCGAGTTTTCTTGCCATTGATTTCGATGATACCCACAGGCAAGGCATTGAACGTGTTTTGCATGGAAGAGATATCCCCCTCTGCAATAACACTCAGATCGTGCAGATTAATTCTACCTATGCTCTCGTAGTAATCGGATTCACTGGGATTCTCATCTTCGATGAGGGTTCCAGCCTTTCTCCTCCGAATTGCCGTCTCGAGAGGAAGCGGCTCGCTGAAGAAAAAGCCTTGAAGCTTCGAGCAGCCAATCTCTTGCAGAAAGCGAACCTGCGGCTCCGTCTCGACACCTTCGCAGACCGTGTCCACTCCCAACGATGTCATCATGCGCATCAGGTCGGCCAAAACGACTTTGCCGCTATCGTCCGCATCGAGCTTGCGTAAAAAGCTCATATCGAACTTGATGAGATCGAAGTTTATGCTCTGTAAGAAATCCAGCGATGAATAGCCGCTTCCAAAGTCGTCCATCCAAACGGGAAAGCCGAGCTCCTGGAATCTCTCGATCTGCCTTTTCATGAACTCGAAGTCGTTGCCAATGACGCTTTCCGTCACCTCGATGGTAATCCTGTCTCGTGCGACTCCCGCCGCATCCACCCGCTTTCGAATCTCCTCCACGATATCGCAGGCATCAAAATCCGCTCGGGAGAGATTAATCGAATGAGAAACGACGTTAGATCCACTGGCAGCTTGCGCTTCGATAGACTCGAGGACCTGATCGACCATATACAGGTCGAGCTTGTAAATCAGACCTGACTCTTCCAGCGCCGGGATAAAACTGTTTGGCGCCAAAATGCCCATTTCGGGGTCGACCCAGCGTGCCAGCGCTTCTACATCGCACACCCTCTCATTGACGCTTCTGATTATTGGCTGGAGGAAAACCTGAATCCATTTCTCGCGGATGGCGATGTCTATGTTCTCGATAACATGCTGTTTCAATAGCGCTTCTTCGCGAAGCTTTTCGTCGTAGAACTTGAAACCAGAAGCGTACGTGCCCTTGAGCTTACCGCATACGAGCTTCGCCCTGTCGCACGCAGCACTCACGTGAAGCTCTTTATCAAGATATGGATAAATCCCCGCATGCACAGGTGGTGTCTTTCCGCCGTATAACTCTCCAAATAAACGGAAAATGCCGTTCAGTTTTTCCTCGATACCCGTTTCCTCGGCGACGACAGCAAAACGGTCCGCACCAATGTGGCAGCAATTCTCATCGCCAAATGCGTGAGCGAGCATACGAGCAAACATGCGGAGAAGCTGATCGCCTTGCTCGAATCCATACTTATCGTTGAAGAATTTCATGCCGTCAAAATCGAAATACAGCATCACGAGCTGCCCGCCACGCTCGAGTATGGTCTCTTTTCTCGCTTCGGTCAGCTCGAAGAAATAGGTCATGGTCGGCAAGCCGGTCAAATTGTCGTATCGATTGCCTTCGCTCGTGTTTTGCTCGTACAGAGCACTGCTCAGCACCTTGGCAATCTCGAACTGCGCGTCCGCGCTCCCCTCCTGGTATTGCCCTTCATAGGTGTACCAGACATGCGCAAGTCGCGACCCGTCCTCTGTAAACATGCGCTCGCCCAGAGCATGGATAACCATATAACCGGGTTTTCCCACATTACGCGTACGGTAGACAACATCGTATTCGCCACCATCCATGGCAAAACGGGCTGCGACATCCGCTATGCGCGCAACATCATCGGGATGCGCGTCCTTGTACATGTCGTTATCCATGTCGTACATGGCTTCATCGTGATCTGCATACCCGAAGAGCCTGCAGAATCCATCCGAGACGAGCAAGGTAACGACACGCTTATCGACAAACTGGTATACGGCAAACGGCTGCTGCAAGCTTTCCAAAACGATGCGCTTTTCGGTATTGTAGGCGTACTTCTTCGCCGATTCGCCGTATTGTCTGGATTTAAGCGACTGCTTGTTTGCATGCATGTTCTTATCTGCGCGTTCGAAAACCGCGGCTACACAATCATCGTTATCGAACCTCGACATGCCGCAAGCAATAACAACACCCCCTGCCCGCGATGCCTCCACATTGTGATTGCCAACTCTTCTGAGCAGTTCATCGATACGCTCGTAATCGCTTCCAGACGATACGACCGCGAATTCATCGTCGCCAACGCGAAAGACCGGGCTATGCTTGAACGTGTCGCAAACAAGCTTGCAAGCATCACGGAGGTACTGATCCCCGCACTCTTGTCCCGAAACCTCGTTGACATTTTGCAAGTCGTTTACATCGAAGAGCACGACGGCAAAAGGCGGTTGCCTTTTGTCATGTATCAGACGATTCAGACGAGCTTCCGCCTCTGCATAGGCCTGCTTTCCTCTAATTACCAGCAAGACATCGACAACGCCCTCAGGATGTGAACGCCCTGAAGAGCCGTTTTGCTCGTCCATATTGTTCGCACTCTCTTCCCGCACGCTAGTCACCACCGGACGATTGCTCGCAAATCCACTTTGTCGCTCACGGATTGATTCGGCATCATAGCCGAAATAATTGCCCGAACAGTTTTACCAGACATATGTTCAAACTTAAACCTTAAAGGGAGAATAATACTGGAACGGGTTCTCTTGTTACGGGAATCGGCACGAAGCTGAGCGGGCGATAGCGAGGGCGGCTGAATTTGGGACGTGCTTCGCCTCCGCCTATGCGAATTGTGGACGGGCCCTCGGCTTTACTCGGCGTAGCTCACGCCCAAGATGACTACCTCTCCATCTTCTTCCTCGACCATCGTGGCCTTCAGAATCACCGGAATAACCTCTTCGCCCAAAACGAGGCGGTAGGTATGGATGAAGTAGCCCGTCTCGCGAATACTGCGCATCATGTTTTCCTTGGTAAGGGTGCGCAGGTGCCTCTCCATGTCTTCTGCGTATATCGCCTTGGGGGCATCGTTTACGACGTCGGCAAAGAAATCTTCGCCCTGCATTGCCAGACCGATCTTCTCAAAGTCATTCGACGGGTTGTATTGAATGTAGTTCCCGGTCTCCGGGTCTACTGTATAAAGCACGATATAGTTATTGGAGAGCGCGGCAATTCTTCCCAGCGTGATGCGTTCCTGCCGTAGCCTCTCTTCCTCCTCGCGCTGCTTCATCTGCGCATCGACATCGCTCACGCCCAAGATAATCTGGTTGCCACCCGCCAGCCTGGTAACCTTCATGTTGACGTAGACCGGTTCTCCCGTGTCGACCAATCGATACGTCATAGTGAAAAAGCCATGCTTGTCTAGTTCACGAACAATGCCTTCCTTGGAAAAGCGCGTAAAAAACAGAAGGCGATCGTTTTCATAGACCCGTATCGCCACATCCCGCTTTACGGATTCGAAAAATCCCGTTCCATGTCTCTCGAGCGCGAGCTCTTCTCCACCCACCAAAGACGAGTACTCGACGAAGCTGTCTGTATCTAGGTCGACGATGTAGATGTTGTAATAGTCGACTGCCAGAGCTCTCGCGATATCGGCGTAGCTCGTGTCTGAATCTGGTTCGGTAATGGATAGGACCGCAACGGCGACTGCGCTGGTTCCTTTAACGGGATTCACCGCAATTTGGCGGGCAAAGGAGTGGGCAATCGATCCATCATACATTTTTTCGTCATAAAACGATCTAAGTCCCTGCTCGCAGCAGGTCTTTACAATGTTTCGCATGAAATCCGTGTCGTATTTTGCGTAATCGGAGCCGAGTCTCGATAGTTCGAACCCGAAGAATCGCCTGATGAAATCACGATAGCTCTGATTGCTTCGCATGAAGCGCGTGCTGTCTCCTCTAATCTCGATAATGCCCATGGGAAGCGTGTTGAACGTATTCTGAATGGAGGATTCGTCTTCCTGCGCGATGACGTCGAGATCGTAGAGATTGACCCTGCCAATGCTCTCGAAATACTCGGATTCCTCAGGGTTTTCGCTTTTTATGACTGCGTCGTTTTCATATAGATGCAAGACTTCCTCGAGCGGCTGCGGTTTGCTGAAGTAATACCCCTGGAGCTTTGAGCAGCCAACTTCTTGCAAGAAGCGTACCTGCAGTTCCGTCTCGACGCCTTCGCAGACCGTATCCACTCCCAGAGACGTCATCATCCGCATTAGCTCGGTGAGAATCACCTTTCCGCTTCCACCCTCGTCGAGTTTGCGCATGAAGTTCATGTCGAACTTGATGAGGTCGAACTTGATGCTCTGCAAGGCGTCCAGCGAGGAGTAGCCACTTCCAAAATCATCCATCCACACGGGAAAGCCAAGATCCTGGAATCTCTTGATCTGATGTTTCATGAACTCGAGATCGCCGCCGATGACGCTTTCCGTTACCTCGATGGTGATCCTGTCTCGCGCGATTCCAGCTGCATCGACACGTTCTCGAATTTCCTCCACGATGTCGCAGGCATCGAAATCCATACGTGAGAGATTGATGGAATGGGGAAGAACCCGGAACCCATGAGCGGCTTGAGCCTTGATGCATTCGAGGACCTGATCGACCATGTACAGATCGAGCTTGTAGATCAGGCCGGATTCTTCCAACGCGGGGATAAAGCGATCGGGGGCCAGGATGCCTTTTTCCGGATCGACCCAGCGTGCGAGCGCCTCTACGTCGCACACCTTCTCGTTAACGCTTCTGATAATCGGCTGAAGGTAAACCTGAATCCACTTCTTGCGGATTGCGGTCTCAAGATTCTCGATAACGTACTGTTTGTTCAATGCTTCTTCGAGCAACACGTCGCTGTAATAGTTGAAACCGGAAGAGTACGAGCTTTTGAGCTCAGAGCACACGAGCTTCGCTCTGTCACAGGCCGAGCTGGCAGAAACATCTTCTATCCGGTACGGATAAATCCCCACATGCACAGGCGGCGTCTTTGCGTCGTAAAGATCTCCGAACTGCCTAAAGATACTGCTCAGCTTGTCTTCGAGGCCCATCTCGTCGGAGATGGCCGCAAAATGGTCCACTCCAATGCGGCAGCAGTTCTCATCGCCAAACTCGCGGGACAACATCCAGGCAAACGACCTCAGAAGCTCGTCTCCCTGCTCGTAACCAAAGCGTGAGTTGAAGAATTTCATGCCGTCGAAGTCGACATAAAGCAAGGCTGGCTGGCCGCCACGCTCGACGACGGCTGCTTTTCTCGCTTCTGTTTGCTCGAAGAAATAAGTCATGGTCTGCAAGCCAGTGAGATTATCGTAGCGGTTGACTTCACCGGTGTTTTGCTTGTAAAGAGCATTGTTCAGATTGCGCTGCCGCACCTGCTCATCGATATCAATAACTGCCAAGACGATGATGCGGTCGTCGTCTTTCATGCGCGAGACCGTCATCTGCACATAAAACGGTTCGTCGTTTTTGATTCTTCGATAGACGAACTGGTAGGTATTGGTTCGCTCAAGCGCCTTTTCAAGGAACTGACGACTCATGGTCTTGACAAACGCGGCCTGATCGTCAGGATGCACGAACAGCTTCGCCTCTCGCCCGCACTCTTCGAAGAAGTCGGTGCCTCTTCTGGCTTCTTTGAGCGTACTGGAATGGCCATCGGTATGGAATTCGATGTATTCATCGGTATCCATATTGACGTAGTACAGGTCTGTATAGTCCTGAGCAAGAGAGACGGCTATGCGAGTGAAAATGCTGTCGCCATCCCATGCTTCTTCGCGGGATTCTCCATACCGGACATCATCTCGCGTCAAAGCGCTTTGTTTACGTACGTTATTCGCACTGTCCTCGCGCACTCCGACCACCACCAGATGCTTACCCGCTTGCCCACAGTATCACATGTGAATCAATTCGGCACCATAGCAGGACTTCACCTTACTGTTTTACCAGACACTTGTCTCTTCTCAAAGGTTTTAGAAGAAATAACATATTAGACCACTATAAACGGATAAAGCAGCGGAGAACGAGCAATGCCATAGCAGGCGGCAAAAACGGGTGTTGGCTGCTGTTGGCATCCACCCCACCAGCACCGCTCCTACGGCCATAGTCAATCCTGGTATTACAGAGAACGTCAATTTAGGATGTGCCAGAATTTCACGGCATTTTCACCTGGCATCGCGTTGACAAAACTGAATACGGGTATCATGTTCGTCATTGCATCTTTTGCAATGACTATTCCCGGAGAGGAACACATGAGCGCAACGTTCGCCGAATCGCTGAAGTCACTGAGAAGCGCACGGGGTTTATCACAACAGCAACTTGCCACCAAACTATTCGTCGATCGCTCCACGATCGCGCGCTGGGAATCGGGCGAGCGCACGCCCGACATCTCAATCCTGCCGCGCATCGCAAAATGTCTGAGTGTCGACTCTGCCACGCTTCTCAGCGCCATGCAAGAAAGCGAGACGCTCGAGATCATTGTCATCGACGACGAGCGCGTGGCGCTCTCCGGCGCTATCGGCGTGTTGCAAGAAGTCTTTCCGCAGGCTGCCATCACTGGTTTTACCCGGCCTTCAGATGCACTTGCCTATGCGCAGGCCCACCCCATCATCATCGCCTTCCTCGACATCGAGATCGGCCATACGAGCGGCCTCGACCTGTGTCGGGAGCTGCTCGAGCGCTGCCCGCGCGCCAATGTCATCTATCTCACGGCCTATCGCGAGTATTCCTTCGATGCATGGGAGACCGGGGCATGCGGATTCCTTCTGAAACCGCTCACAACGCAATCCGTGCTCGCACAGGCCAAGCGGCTCCGCTATCCTGTATCGGGATTGTTGGTATAACACGAGCAGCACAATCGCGTCCTTAGAGGGTCCTTTCCGCATGCGTTACATGGAAAGCCTCTCCTCTTTTCGCAACGCAAATGTGTCGTGCGCTTGATAGACGGACGGTGCAAGGCCAAATGGCCGAATGGGTTCACTACTTCAATTTTGGCGCTGGTTTCAGTGCGCTGACAACAGCGCTTCTAGGCTTATTGCTCGCGTTAACAGCCCCATTCATACAGCGTTGGGAGCGTTGGTATTTCAGAACCACGTTCACAATGCTTCTGTGCTATGCCGCCGCAGACCTCATTGCTCAGGCTTCTCTATCTTTTCTCGACCCTGGTTTCATGTGGCTATCACAGGCAGGCATTTTCCTGGAGTTGCTGTTCTCCACTATGATCATCCCTCTTATCACCGCGTATCTGCTGCACTCCTCAGGCGAGAGCTGGCGAAGCAGTCCACTTTTCCTCGTCGTAAGCGTACTTTGGGTGCTTTACGCCATCGTGCTCGTCATCGCACAGTTCGGTGAGGGTATCTATTCCATTTCTGCCGACAATCGGCTCATACTGACCGGCCCCTTCTACAACGCGCTTGTCATTCCTCCTATATTGCTCATGATTATTAACCTGCTCGCCATCATACGGCGAAGAGCCGCACTCACACATCGCCAGCGCCAGGCCTTCTTCATCTACACTATCATCCCGCTCGTCAGCGTGCTGCTGCAGGCCGTGCTATTCGATTTGCGCATCGTCGTCTTCGGAACCAGCATCGCAACGCTCGCCATGTTCGGCTTTGTCCTAGTCGACCAGACTGAAGCCCACGTACGTCAGCGTGAAGAAGCCGCGCGTCGACAGGCCCAGGTGATGGCACTTCAAATGCGTCCTCATTTCATCTACAACGTCATGACGAGCATCTACTACCTATGCGCTCAGGACCCAAAGCGAGCCCAGCAAGTGACGTTCGACTTCACCAACTACCTGCGCGCGAACTTCGATGCTGTCGCGCAGGAAAGCGAGGTGCCGTTTTCCAAGGAACTCGAACACACGCGCGCCTACCTCTCTGTCGAGCAGGCACGACTCGAAAATGCCTTGGTCGTGGATATCGATTGCCCGCACACGGCCTTCCGCCTGCCGCCGCTCACGCTGCAGCCCCTGGTAGAAAACGCCGTGAAGCACGGCGCCGACCCAGAACTTCCTCCTCTGCACGTAAACATTACATCGAAGAAGGAGGCTGATTGCTCGATAATCATGGTGGAAGATACCGGACCCGGTTTTGACGAGGCGCCTCAAGCTGACGGCACGGCAAGCGCTCTCGACAACATACGCGAGCGTCTTGCCACACATGGCTCGTCACTCGAAATCTCCCCGCGCCAGCGCGGCGGTACTGTAGCCATCATGCGCATCCCGACAAAAGGCTGAGCAAGAGATTACACATGGGGGGTATCCCCATGTGCAGGAGAAACGCTGTGATTGGGATGTCAGAGCCTCTCGATAGGGACGCTCTCCTGGTCGCCCGCTCTGCAACCGTTGGGCTGGACATTGGGGGAGTATTCCCCAATGTCTGAGCGTCTGTGCCCCCTTGCCTCCCCGGCTATTCTTTACGCATACGCCTTGCTATCAGAAGCGTTGCAATCGCCAAAGCGGCCATCAGGGCCATCGCGAGCAACGTGGCCCCAGATTGCGTGTCGCCGGTCCTGGTCACCGCCTTACCGGCGGCCTTCTGCTGGGCATTGCCGTCGCTGGACCCATCGTCGCCTGAGCTGGCAGGCGAGCCCGCAGTCACGGCAAACGTTGCCGATGCACTGCCATCGTCGAAGAGCGCATTCATCTCATGGTGGCCCTCGCCGAGCGTCTCGAGATACGCCGGCTGCAAGTCAACCACGACGCTGCCGGATCTGGCCGTGTAGTTTGGCTCACCTGAATCGCTCGACCCGGGAAGCGCAACGCCATCGACCATGATTCCGGTAAAGTGACTGAAGGTCGTTTCGTCTGCAAGCGAGCGTTTGAACGTAAACGTGAGGGCTTCGCTGCCGCCCTTCGTCCAAGACAGACCATCGGTCCCGACGTAGCGATATTCAACCGCAGCGGCGATGACGCGAGTCTCGACCTCCCCGCAACGGGCGCATATGCGCTGCTCGAGGCCGTCTTCAGTCTCGGTCGCGGGCGTCATGACCTCCCACTCACCCCAGTCATGCCCGAGCGCGGGGAGCTCTCCATCTTTCACCTGAACCTCGAATGCTTCGTTTTCGAAGCTCGCGGATGTCCATGTCGCTACGCCAGCCTGCGTGCAGGTTGACTCTTCTTTTACCTGCCGGGTCGCCAAAACCGTTTCCGTCTCCACATGCACTGCATCATGTTTGCATGCGCGCGTAGCCGTAACAGATGAATTGTCGCTGCTCCAGGTATAGACGGGCTCGCCCCAGTCATGCCCGAGAGCATGCTCAACCACGCCCTCTTCGTGCACCCATTCGGTCGCGGCCTTATCCATGAACAGAAGGCCGCACGGATCGTCACCGCCCGCACACTTCCAGTGAGCCTTGATGCCGTTTTCGGTGCAGGTTGCTGGTACTTCATCAATATGCACAAGCGCATGCACATGGCCAGTCTTGGGAATTACGCGGCTTTGCTCCTCGCCGCAGCGGCTGCAGGTCCTCGATTCCTCTCCCATCTCGGTCAGCGTCGCCTCTTTTACCGTATGCCAGTTGCCCCATTCGTGACCAAGAGCGGGGATCGTCTCTGTCGTTCTGGATAATACCTCACCGCATTCGGTGCAGTATTCAGCGACAAAGCGGCTTCCGTCTTGCGTACACGTAGCGGGCAAAATTGGCATCGTGATTGTTTGCGGAGTATGCTCATGTCCATCGATTGTGTTGACGACAAATAGAATCCCGCCGACATTGTCAAAACCAAGCACTGTAGACTTGTACCCATCGACTTTGTCTTCAGTTACCGAATAATTACTCAGGTCATCGACATTCTGCACCGAGAAACTGATGGGCCAGGAACCCGATGCGTCCTCAGTTACGGATTGCGTTGCGATTTGCTCGCCATCTTTAAGCAGATTAACAGTCACGCCGTCAGGACGCTTGCCCTGGGCATCGTCGCCATCGACCCACATCACCAATCCGCTGATTTCCGTCAGGTTCTTAGAGCTTCTGAGGACATTTGTGACTTCGTAGCCTTTTACATAGTGCGAATAGTCGTCGACATCTTCTTCGGTAATAGTGTAGGTTACTTTCTCACCATCTCTATAGGGATTGTATTCACCAAAATCGAATGCCCAGCCATCTTCGGCCCTGACGACCTTCGAATCCACCAGGCTGCCGTTTGCAAGCAGCCGCAAAGTGACGTTTTCGGGGCGTTTATGTTCCGCATCGTCATCATCGACCCAGTTCACCGTGCCCTGTATCCGAACAGGTTCGACATCGGGCGTATGGGTGAGCTCGATGATGATTTTGCTTCCCACTTCACTCGCTTTGATATCGCACGCATACGTGCCATCGTCAATCTTGTCCCACGACACGGCAAGATCGGCTGGCTTCACATCTCCGGGAATCGCAAGACGCCAATTCTTCGTAGCTTCGATCGAATAAGCAACGCCACCAGCCGTCACGCTTAGCTCAGACGGGCGCAAATTGTCCGCGTCTTGTGCATCATGCCACAGCACAGTCACGGGCGTCTGCTGATCGCCCCATTGCGCCGTAAACGTAGTGTCGCCGGTAACGATCCATGTTTCGCCAGGCTCGCTGTACCAAGTGTGCCCGCTTATCGAATTGTCAAGCTTTCCCTCCCAGCTATGGAAGTACTTGCCGGGCGCGATTGGGTTGGCGTACACGCACTCTGGAATGGGAATCTTCGTGCCGTAGGGCACAGAGTAGCTCTTCGTGTCGGCCTCGTCGATTCCCGACTTCACTGTAACGGTACAGTACCCCAAAGCGCTGAAGAAGTTCGAAGACCATACGATCTTGCTGACACGCGCGTTCTCATCATCCATATTGATGAGGCCGAGGAACTTGCCCGTCTTGTCGATGATGAGACCGTTCTCGCCAAACATTGCATCCAGCACATCGTCGGCAATTTCGAGTGGCGTTGTCCGCGGGGGAATGCGCGTATCGGTGCCGTTCGTGCTCACGGAATAGTAGTAGTCCAGATGTTGACGCACGTCAGCCGGCAAGTCCTCGTTCCCGTGATCGGCATAGAAATTTGTCAGGTTAAAAATCTTCTGTTCGGCATTGTCGTGATAGTCGCCTTCGGGCCCATCAACGCGCGTTAAACCCGCGCCCTTCACCAGGCCGCCCAGTATGTCGGCATCGCTGTCGCCGCACTGCAAGACGATCTGCCCGCGGCAGTCTTTCAGCTGCGGATACCCCGAATATCTCTTCCCGAACACCCCATCTTCCAGATACAGGTATGATTTTCCGGTAGCGGGATTGACCTCGCCTTCGAGCTTGCGCAGGTGTTTCACGATGCGTGCCATGCCCTCATCGTACACGTCGTCGACGCTGTCGATCTGCACGCTCATGATGACGGTCTCGCTGGGGTGCTTTTCAAGGAAATCCTTTATCCATGTCAGCACAGTATCGAACGTCAGGTAGTCATCATTGTGGTCCTTGGCAAAGTAGGATCCGGTCATCTTCTCCTTGCCATGGAGCACGTACAGGTCTTCCCCGTTGTCATGTTTGTTCGGCGGGTACCAGGGCTCGCAATAATAGGTATCCAAACGAATGTCGAGGGAGCGAATGCCATCTTCGAGTTGTTCGTCGATGAAACGCGATTGGCATTTTGCGAATTTCGCGCAGTAATTCGCGACGACCTGCGGAAGAATTAATGGACCAAGCACCACAAAGCCGGCAAAGAACGCATAATCCATCAAATTGCCGGTGCTTACGTTGCCCTCGACGCTTCTCGTGCCCGAGTCGTGCGTACCAGGAATATTGATCTCGTTGAGATAGCGCTGGCCAGCGATGCCGGACATCCAATTGTTACCGGTGAGTTCGTTGTAATAGCGATTGACCTGGAGACCGGGATCAACAAATGGGTTAATGTCGATATCGCGTTTCTTCGTCGACGCTTCGCTGCCTTCCAAATACACAGCATACCCTTCGTCCGACTTGAAAAAGGCCGCTGGATCGGAATTGGGATTTGTATCCGCAAACCCGCTGGTAAATACCACGCCTACTCCGTCTGGGATATACACGCCCACCGTAGCGGATACGCCGTTTTCGTCCCAAAGAGGACCCGTCACGGTAATTCTCTTGCCACTGGACACGTATACATCGCTCGAGCCGTTGTTATCGCTCACGGTAACCGCGCCCTGAATGTTGAACGCGCCAGACCCGCCAGATATCCAGACGCCGTCGCCGCCTTCGGTTGCTGTGTTATTTGTGATAGTGCCGCCAACAAGGCTCAATGTGGAGCCGTCGTTGACGTAGGCGCCGCCACCGAGCGTCGCTGCTTCGTTCTTCTCCATCGTGGTGTTGGTCACAGTGCTCGTGCCGCTATGCACGAGCAGTGCACCGCCCGCGTGATCCGTCTTATTGGACGTAAGCGTGCAATTGGTGAGGGCCGCAGGGCCATACGCGCATATGGCGCCGCCGTCTCCACCAGCATGATTGTTGTCCAAGGTGCAGGTATCGAGCGTGGTGCCAGAGCTGCCACTGCCAACAAAGAGGGCGCCGCCCTCGTTAGCGGAGGAGTTAGCCTGAATCGTGCATCCGGTAAGCGTGGCCGTGCCCGTCTTGTTGTTAAGGGCTCCCCCACCGCTTCCCCAGTTATCATGAATACTCACATTCGTAAGCGTAATAGTGCCGCCGCTGATATAAATACCACCGGCGTCCCCGCCAGAATTGCCCGAGAATTCGCCCCCGGTAACGTTCAGCGTGCCATGCGCGTCAATGCCGCCACCGACGTCGCCCGCGTGGTTGCCGGAAATCTTGGTGTTTTCCATCGTCACCGCGCCAAAGCAGCAAATGCCGCCACCGCCCGGCGCGGAATTCTCTGAGATCGTACAGTTTCTAAGCGTGAGCTCTTTGGAGCCATTGTATATTCCGCCGCCCTCGTTGCCGGCGCTATTGTCGCGGATGACACATGATTCGAGCGTAGCCACGCCCTTGTTGTTGATAGCCCCGCCGCCCCATTTGCTTGCTTTGTTATTGGTTAACGTCACATTAGCAAGGATGGCGGTGCCATTCTCATGAACGTATATTCCACCGGCCGATTCGGCGCTGTTGCGCGCGATGCTTCCACCGGTCATATTCAACGTGCCGTAGACGTAGATGGCGCCGCCCTCGTCGCTCGCGCGGTTACCGGTTATGGCGCCGCCCTCGATATTGCAGACGGATCCCTCATGGATGTTGATGGCACCACCGTGCTCTGCGTAGCCGCCCGTGATTCTGCCTGTGCCAGCGCTATCGCGAATGGTAAGCGTGGAATTATCCGAGAGTTCAAACACGTGACCGTCGCTATCGGACTCATCGAGATGCCGGTCGAGCTGGTAGCCGTTCAGGTCGATGATCACGTTCTTGCCTTTGAGCCAAAGGCGATCGTCACCTCCGCCCGCGGTGATGTCCTTGGCGAGGGCGATGACCTTGCCCTGATTCTCCGGCGCGTCAATGGCATTCTGAAGCGCCTGCCAATCGCTCACCGTAACATCCGCCTGCGCTTGTATGAGGAAGAGCTCACCGCTCTGATCTCTCACTTCCAGCTTGTCGCTGGCACCGTTATAGCTGAACACGCCGAGCGCCTGCGCATCGGTCAGCCCACCATTGGCTGTAAGCCCTCTCGTCAGAGCACTGTTTGCATCCTGCGTGACGACGTCGATCTTGGCGCTTGCGCTCAAAGCACCCGACACATTTATGACACCGCTCTGCTCGTTATCGCTTCCTGGAATCAGGACGTTCTTGCCCACCGGGGCCAGGTTGTCCGTTATCTGAGGATTGTCGCTCACGCAGAATACGCTGCTTGGGGAAAACCCGATGCCGCCAGCGCTATTCACTGCTTCGTTTGCAGTTATGCTGCCGCCAGTCACATGCGTCGTGCCATAGCTGTAAACGCCTCCACCAGTTTCGGTTGCATGGTTGGCCGTTATGACGCAGCCGCTCACGACGAGCTCGCCACCTGCATTGACCAGCACACCACCACCTATCTTCGCCTTATTGCCGGTGATGTTGCCACCAGCCAGGATGAGTGTGCCACCGTCGTTCACAACGGCTCCGCCGCCCTGGCCGTAGCCGCCGATTACTTTGCCGGCGTCCCCTTCGCTTGTATCGACAAGCGTGAGCGTGCCGTCAACGGTGAACACCTCGCCGCCTTCACCGTACTCCGAACGAGCGCGGTCGATCGTGTGCCCGTTCAGATCGAGGGTGATGGTCTTCCCAGAGGAAATGTAGAGCGCCAAGTTTTGCGGCGCAGCCTTCCAGTCCCTATCGAATTCTCCCTCGAGCTTCAGAGTTCCCCCATCAGGCGTCTCGTTTATCTTCCGTTGCAGCAGCGACCAATCAGAGGAAACGACCTGCCCTTCGCCGTTCCCGTCGGGGATGACCGCATACCCATCCTGTGCGAGAAAGTAGTCACCAGGGTCTATGCTGGGATTATTTCCCGGGAAACCCGATGTGAAAGTGCCTGTTCCGTTGCCGAGGATGACGCGCGTCTGGCTACCGGCAAGGTCGCCGATAACCTTGATCTTCTTTCCGTCTTCCAGGAACAAATCGCTGTTCGCATCGTTATTCAAAACGTCGATGTCGCCTTTCGCGTTTATGTCGTCAGCGTCATCTGAAACCCATATGCCGCCGCCTTTTGCCGCCGCCCTATTCGCGCTTATCGAAATAGCGGTGGCGCTGCCGTCAAGGCTCAGCGTGGAGTCTTCGTGTAGGTAGATGCCTCCGCCGTACTGCGTAGCCTCGTTCTTGCTCATCGTCGCGCCCTTGACGGTAGTAGTACCGCCCGCATATAGGCCACCACCCGACACGGCCTTGTTACCGGTGAAGGTGCAACCCTCCAATTCGGCTCGCTTCGTCTTCTTGTTGGCGTAAACGCCACCGCCATTCACGTGGGCTTCGTTTTCCGAGAAGGTGCAGTTTACAGCTCCGAGCGTACCTTTGCTCTCGATGGCAATGCCTCCGCCATCGCTGTCAAAGGCCTTGTTCTTCGAGACGGTCACGCCGTCAAGCGTTAGCGCGCAGTTGTCGTTATGGATGCCACCGCCAGACTTGCTCTGATTGCCCGACAGCGAGCCGCCCTTCATGTCGACCCTGCCGTCTTCTAGGCAGATGCCGCCGCCTAGGGTATCGCCATGCCCTTCGCGGCATCCATTGCCGACAATGTCAGAATCAACAAGACGAACGAGGCAGCTCGATTCGTATACGTGTATTCCGCCGCCGTTCCTATAGCACCAGTTATCCCTGATGACACTAGTGTTAATACTCACGCTATCACTGTCTTCGGCAATGGTGTATATACCGCCGCCATCGTCTTCGCATGCATTATGGGCAACGATGACGCCAGTCAGCGTCACTTTGCCATCCTTCCCCACATAGATTCCGCCGCCGTGGGCTACCGAAGCGTTCCTGATGACGGATCCACCGGTCATGTTGAGCGTGCCCTTGACGAGAAAACCGCCGCCGCCGCTTCTCGTCGTGTCATTCGTCCAGTTGTTGGTAATGGCAACGTCTGAGGTGTTAACAGTGGCATCGGTATCGATGTAAATTCCACCGCCAATGTCTGCATAACCGCCCATAATCGCGCCGGTTCCAATACTGTCTCGAAGATTAAGGTGGAATCTTCGCGAACGTTGAAGACGTGTCCATCTCCGCCATCCGGGTGTTCGAGATTCCTGTTGATGGTGTAGCCGTTGAGCTCTATCGTGATGGTTCCATCTATGTCCACTTTCTGGCTTTCGTCATCATCACCAGCGACTATGTCGTTACTAAGCCCGATAACCTTATCTCTATTGTCTTTCTTAATTGCACTTTTCAGCTCTCCCCAACTGGAAACCCACAGGTCTGCCGTGGAATTCTTGATGTAGAGCTCGCTGTCGCGTTCTTCCAGATGTGAGTTGTCGACATCGTTAGTCGTGAAGCACTTTATTTCGCTATCGCCGCTTACAGCAAAGCCAGACGTGAGCGGTCTCGAATGGTCCTGCGTGAGGACGTCGAGCTTTGCCGCTCCATCGCCTTGCACCGTGAGCGCACCCGTCACGGTGATTGCGCCGTAGGCACCGGTGCTGTCCGGGTTGGCCGACAGCAAGATGTTCTTGCCCACAGTTGCAGTGTTGCCCGTCACATACGGGAATCCCTGCACGTTGAACGCACTGCCCCCGACGACGAAAATGCCACCGCCATCAAAAGCCGCATCGTTTTTTGTGATAGTGCCGCCATACAGGTTCAGCGTGGCGCCCGTAGCAAGATAAACGCCGCCGCCCATGCCCTCGTTTACTTCAGCGAAATCCTTGTTGTTGGCCGCCGTGTTGCCCGAAATCTCCCCGGCGTTCATGGTCACCGTGCCGCCCCCGATATAGATTCCGCCGCCGTTGACTTCGGCCACATTCGAGGAAATCTTGACCAGGGCGCTGCCATCTTCGATGCTAAGCGCGCCATCGGCCACGTATATGCCGCCACCGTTGGTTTTCGTCGAATTCGAGAATATGGCATCTGCACCATCCGGAACACCGCTTGCAATAGTTACGGATCCTTTTTCTATGTAGATGCCGCCGCCCTCTTTTGTGGCGGAGTTTTTTGAAACTGCAGCGCCTGCATAGGTCATGGTTCCGCTGTTGTAGATGCCGCCGCCCTGCGCCTCGGAGCTGTTTCCCGATACCGAGCCGCCGGTGATTTCCAACGTGCCGTTCTCGAATACGCGTATGCCGCCACCGCCGACCTTGGCCTTATTACTCAAGATGTTGCCGCGCAGCAGCTTGAAGCTGCCTCCTCCGTTAACGCGTATGCCGCCGCAGTCGCCATCGCCACCCGTAATCGTGCCAGCCGTGCTATTCAGCCTGTCGGTGACGGTTAAGTGCCCGTTCACGGTTATCACTTCGCCATCAGCCGTGTACGAGGAGCGCCGGCGGTCAATCTTGAAGCCGTTAAGATCGATTTCTATCGTTTTGCCAGCGGGGATACTCAACGCTACGTTCTCGTCGACACCCAGATAGTCCGTGTCGAGCGTGATGGTGTCACCATCGTTCGCAGCATCGATTTTCTTCTGGAGCAGCGTCCAATTGGATGCTATGACCTTCGCCTCACCAGCGTCGTCTTTTGCAATTGAAAAGCCAGGCTCCGGGAGGAAGAACTGATCGGGCTCGGCGCCGGAATTTGTATTGGCATAGTTCGTGGTGAAGGTGCCCGATATGTCCTCCATCGCTACACCTATCTCGGTGCCAGCGGCCAACGCCCCGCTCACATTAATCTTCTTACCGGACGCAAGGTAGATGTTGTTCGCTATGTTGTTTTTGACGACAACACCCGACCCAACATTAACGGCCGACGAGTTCGAGGCCACCCATATGCCGCCGCCGCCTTTATATGCCGTATTGTCTGTAATGCTCACGACGTCATTCAGGTTTAGCGTACCGTCGTCGCTTACGCAAACGGCTCCGCCCAATCCGCTGGCGGTATTCTTGGTTATCGTGCCGCCGTTGATGGTAACGGTGCTGTCGCAAACGCGAATGGCGCCGCCCCACGCTTCCGACGTATTCTCGCTGATGGTGCAGCCGGCCAACGTCGCCATGCCATACGAGTGCAAAGCGCCGCCGTCGGACTTGGATGAATTCTTGCTGATTGTGCAGTTCTCAACCGTGAGATTGCCTTCACTGCCATTGTAGATGCCGCCGCCACTCCGATCAGCTTTG
>CACZSV010000179.1 GCA_902783925.1 uncultured Coriobacteriaceae bacterium | reverse complement strand
GTATCGATGAGTGTTGCCTCCTCAACTCCCATCGGGAAAACCATTGCAGAAGGTGTGAGCGATCCCGCGAGTTTCTCGCATGCGCACAGTCAGGCACAGTTCCGTCTCCACGCGAACATTCTTCAGGCAGACAGGGAGGCGCAAGAGCAGCAGCGCCTGCTCTATGTTGCGCTTACACGCGCACGCGATATGCTCCTATTTTTGGTGCATGACAGCACGTTTGTCTCGGCCCACGAAATGGGAAAGGGCCTTGCTGGCGATTGCCTGCGTGCGGCCTTTAACGACGAGGTACCGACATCGAATGCTTTCATACGCACGCAGGCGGGAGCACTCGTCGACTTTCGCGTTACCGAAGTCCCGTATGCAGCCGAAGCGGATGATGAAGAAACCGTGCTGCACGATGTTCCTGTTAACGAGCATCTGTATCCATATTTGGAAGAAATTCCGCACATATATTCATATGAGCAGACGGGAAGTCAAATATTCTCGTACAGTTCCATAGCTGCTCGAAACGCTTCGTTAGAGCAACCCGTTGCGGCAGCGATGGCGCTGCGCGACCGCAGCAAGGATGCAGAGACGGCGAGTGCCGTGGGCTCCGCCTTCCATCTTGTTGCGCAATGGATTATCGAGAGCAAGAAAACGGATGTCGCAAGTTTGGCAGCGCGTATTCAGAATGCCGGGCGTCGGTACAAACTCGATTCCAAACAGCAAGAAACCTTGCTTCGGGCAATTGATGTCTGGGTGAACTCGCCGCGATTTGCTCAGGTAATGGCAATCGAGCGTACGTTTGCAGAATATCCATTCTGCGTCGATGTGCATGGATATAAACTCGAAGGATTCATCGACTTGCTATGCCTTGACGATTCTGGCCGAGCGCTCGTCATTGACTACAAGACGGGAACGAGCGGGCAGGGCGAAGACTTGCATGAGCGTTATTCCCTGCAGGCCCATTGTTATGCATATGCATTGCTCAGCTCGGGTGTGTGCGACGTTGTGGAACTCGTCTTTGCCCGTCCAGAGATGAATATGGAAGAGATTGCCTTCTCGTTTTCAAGGGAAGACATCGAAACGCTTGCCCAATCTATACTGTAGGGGCGTGCTTTAGCGCGCCCGCTCAGGACACTCTCATGTCGTTTTGAGCCCCGGGCGATCGGAGCCGAAGAATCTCGTGCTGAGTCGCAACCCACCGTGAGATTCTTCGACTCGTGTTGACGCGCTCGCTCAGGCGGCGAGCAGGTTTTGTGTCTCTTTTATGCCACTGTGAAGGTTCCGAGCAATTGGTCGTCGTAGAAAACGTAGGCTCTATCACCCGCCTGCATGGCGTTTTCTTCGGCCTTGAGCTCGCACTTGACGTTTGTATCGTTGGCTTTGAGCTCCTTGGGCTCGGCCTTGAACACGACCTCGCTTTCGTCATCGACCTTGACGACCTTGAACTTGTCGCAATCGAACTTCACGTCGTTGCCGTTCGTGTTGGAAAGCTTCGTGCGGAGCATGGGTGTCTGGCCATCCATCTCAAGCTTGATCGAGTTGATTTCCACACCCTGGTAGACCAACAGCGGCCAGACTCGTTTAGTCAGCAACGGTAGGACTCGTTCGGTTAGCAGCGGCCAGGCGTCTTCGACGGCTTCTTTGGCTGCAGGCATTACCGGAGCCGACATGTCAAACGGCGGAATAACGATGATTTCCTCGCCCTCGTTCAGTGCGCTCAGATAGATGCCGCCACCCCGGGGCACGATGATGTAGTAGTTGCCATCCGCGTCCTTGCCGAGCGGCACCTGCTCTCCCTTGCCGTTGTAGACGCCGTTAAATTCGGCGCCGGGGGCCACATCGACCTTCACGATAATCTTGTCGCCTTCGTGGGCGACGTCGTAGTCATGGCTCTTATCAAGCGCCGAGCTGTCAGCTTTGAAGGCGGAAAGGGTGACGCCCTGGAGAAGGTTCTCGACGAATACGATGTAGTTGACCCGCTTCTTGGCAAAGATCTCGCGATCATCGCTGGGGGTGCCGACTTCTTCGCCCGAAATGTACTGGCCGTCGCTGCCTTTCTCGATCTTCCAGACGGTTAGGCTGTCATTTTCGACGGAGTTGTAGCTAATGTCGACGCCGTTCTTGCCCGAAATCGTGCCTGTGACAAGAACGTCGTTCGAGCCGGTTTCGGAGCAGTAGAGGAACATACCCGCTTTCGTTCCCGTAGCATCGCCGTCGATGACGATGACGTTCTTTCCGCCGTCTGCGCGGGCGAATACACCCGTGCTGTCAGGCCCGAGCGCCTGGATGTCGCCATCCGAGCGGAAGTTCACTATGCTGCCCTTCGTGTTGGAGTCGATCTCGACGGCCTTGTCCCAATTCTTCGACACGACGCCGCCAACGCGCATGTTCGCCGTACCCGTGCTGGCCGTCGTTCCATGTATGTTCCCAAGGCTGCCTGCTTCGACCTTCACACCAAGGTAGTTTGCGTCAACCATGCCGTCGACCGTCACAGAAGATGTGGAGCCACCCTTCGCCAGCATGTCGATGCCCCGCGACCCTGCGGCAATCACATCGCAGATCACGTGCACGATGTTAGTGTCGCCTTCGGTGTACGAGAACGCGTTGATGCCCGCGTTGGAATAACGGGAATCCTCCACCTGCGTGACGCTGTTGATGGTCACGCGCTTTTCGCCGGTGTAGTCGGAATGCGTGCCAGTCGGGTCGCTGTCGAGGTTCAGTCCGACCTTGCAGGCTTGGACGTCGCCTGCGGTAAGCTCGACATCGCCTCCCTTGGCAACTACGTCGATGCCGTTGTTTCCCCACTTCAGGCGGCCAGTGATGTCTCCCATCGTGACATCGGCCTTGCCGCCGTTGTCGGCTTCTATCAGAACTGCGTGATAAACGCCGCTGCTCTGTGTAACATCGCCCACCACGACTTCGGCGGAATGACCGTTATCCGCAAGCACTCCGACGGCGGGATTGTACGTCGCAGCGACGTCCTCTCCGGTCGTATGGGAAGCATCGCCTTCCGAAGCATTCACCTCGACCTCGTAGGTTTTCCCGCCGATGTCTGCAAATGCGGTAGCAGGAACCATCATGAACGACATGCAAAGCGCAAGCAGGGTCACCAACGCGCGTTTTCCGACTATCCCAAGCTCTGTGCTTCTCATATGCGCACGCTCCTTTCGGCCGAAATGAAATCGAGCCGTGTTTCTAAGAAATGCTCCATCCCGCCGTTGGCGGCCGCGTTTCGCTTCGCGCTATCCGAGCCTGCGGCGTGCGATGAGCAGGGCGCCCGCGACGAGAGCAACGACTGCCATGACTGCAAAGGTTTCCAGCATTACGGTATCGCCGGTTTTTGCAGCCGACGATTTAGAGGGGGCGTTGGCTTTCCATTGCGCGTATAGCGTCATGTCGCCATCGACCTTAACATTGGCCTTGTCGGCATAAGCGGTGC
>CACZSV010000178.1 GCA_902783925.1 uncultured Coriobacteriaceae bacterium | reverse complement strand
GCGGACGTGCACCTTTTGCAGGGCGCAGCGAAGGTGCATGGATTTCCGGGCGGCGTTCATGCACCTTTTGCCGGTTCGGGCAAAGGTGAGCGGGCTCCACGCCTGCGGACGTGCACCTTTTGCAGGGCGCAGCGAAGGTGCATGGATTTCCGGGCGGCGTTCATGCACCTTTTAGAGACGGCTCATTATTTCGTTGTTAAGATGAGGCCTTGCACTCCCCTGCCACCAAACGCAAAGGGCCGCCCTTAGCAGGACGGCCCTTCAGCTTAATGTGGAAACTGTTCGCTATTATGCAACACTTGATTTAGTTTGCTCGAGGAGAACCTGGTTCCATTTGACCTCGTCTTCGATGAACGCACGGTTGGGATCGTCATCCTTAAGGTCGGCCATCTTTTCCTTGAGGTCATCAATATGGACCTTGATGGCAGTTTCATCGAGCTCCTGCAAAGCTGCCGCATGACTTGCAAGCACTGTCACGCTCTCAGCCTCGACTCGTGCGTATCCACCAGCCACAATGAAACGCTTTGGTTCTGAACCATCGTGCTCGGTAACACGCACGGTGCCCGCTTTAAGCGTCGTGACGACGGGCTCATGCATCTGATAGATGCCCATCTCGCCTTCGGAGGCAGGAATGACGACGAAGTTGGCCTCGTCGGAATACAGCTTGCTTTCGGGAGTTACGATTTCACATTGCAGCATGGTTTACTCGCAACCTTTCTTTACGCAAGTTCCTTAGCGGCCTCGAGAACTTCCTCGATAGCACCCTTGTTACGGAATGCCTGCTCGGGAACGTCGTCGAGCTCGCCATCGATAATCATCTTGAAGGAGCGGACCGTGTCCTCGACCTTCACGTACTTGCCGTCCATGCCGGTGAACTGCTTAGCAACGAAGAACGGCTGGCCCAGGAACTGCTGCACCTTACGGGCGCGAGCAACCACGAGCTTCTGCTCTTCGGAAAGCTCATCCATACCAAGAATGGCGATGATGTCCTGAAGGTCGGAGTAAGCCTGCAGGATTTCCTGGATCTCGACGGCGACGCGATAGTGCTCCTCGCCTACGACAGAAGGATCGAGGGCGCGGCTTGTGGAAGCCAGCGGATCTACTGCCGGATAAATGCCAAGCTCGGCGATGGAACGCGAAAGAACCGTCGTCGCATCCAGGTGGATGAACGCCGTGGCGGGCGCCGGGTCGGTAAGGTCGTCAGCGGGAACGTAGACTGCCTGCACGGAGGTGATAGCGCCGGTAGCCGTTGAAGTAATACGCTCCTGCAAGTCGCCCATCTCGGTAGCGAGCGTGGGTTGGTAGCCTACTGCGGACGGCATGCGGCCGAGCAGTGCGGATACCTCGGAGCCAGCTTGGGTAAAGCGGAAGATGTTATCGATGAACAGCAGAACGTCCTGGCCCTGATCGCGGAAGTACTCAGCTGCGGTAAGGCCTGCCAGACCGACGCGCAGACGCGCTCCCGGCGGCTCGTTCATCTGGCCATAGACCAGGCAGGTCTTATTGATAACGCCAGATTCGCTCATCTCCAAGAAGAGGTCCGTACCCTCGCGAGTACGCTCGCCTACACCCGTGAACACGGAAGTACCATTGTGCTCCTGGGCCAGGTTGTTGATGAGCTCCATGATCCGAACGGTCTTGCCTACGCCGGCACCGCCGAACAGGCCGGTCTTGCCACCGCGGATGTACGGCTCGAGCAAGTCGATGACCTTAATGCCGGTCTCGAACGTCTCGGTCTTGGTGGTGAGCTCTTCAAAAGAGGGAGCAGGACGGTGAATGGGATACGTCTGCTCGATTTCGGGCATGGGCTTGCCATCGACCGGCTGGCCGATAACGTTCCAAATACGCCCAAGGGTCTCATTGCCGACGGGCATCTGTATGGGAGCGCCCGTATCGACGACTTCTGTGCCGCGCTGAAGGCCGTCCGTGCTGCTCATTGCAACAGTGCGGACCATGTTGCCTTCAAGGTGCAGCTGAACTTCGAGCACGGTCGAAACATGACCGACTGGAGTATCAGCCTCCACCGTCAGCGCGTTATAGATCGCAGGGATGGAATCAGCCGCAAACTCACAGTCTACGACAGCACCAACGATGCGAACGATGCGTCCAACGTTCTTCATAGTTGTGTCCTTATCATTACTCGTCATTCTCTATTCCTCCAAGGCAGCTGCGCCACCGACAATTTCGGTAATCTCAGTGGTGATAGCACCCTGGCGCACGCGGTTGTACAGACGATCCAGCGTTTCGACCATCTCGGTCGCGTTGTCCGTAGCAGACTTCATCGCCTTGCGGCGAGCGCCTTGCTCGGCAGCTGCCGAATCGATGAGCGCGTGGTACACCATCGTCCCAACATAGCTCGGGAGCAATTGGTCAAGCACTTCTTCAGAGGAGGGCTCGAAATCCGTGGTCGCGATGACCTCCTTCTTGCCGTCCTCGTCTCCCTTCGTTGTGAGCGTCTCTGCCGAAACCGGCAGCAGAAGCTCTTCGCGAAGATCCTGATCTGCAGCGTTGCGGGCGTGGTTGTAGAACACCTTCACCTCGTCAACGGTGCCATCGAGAAAACGGCTGCGGACATAAGACGAAATCTCGCGCGCCTCTGAAAGGGTGGGGTCTGCAGACATGTCGCGGAAAACCATGACCGGCTCGAGCTTGCGGTAGTGGAAGTAGCTTGCACCTTTCTTACCGCATACGATGACGTCGGTCTTCACGCCTTCGGCATCGTTGGCGGCCCGATACTTATCCACCATACGGAAGATATTGCTATTGAAGCCTCCCGCAAGTCCTCGGTCGGATACCACGACAATGGCAAGCGCAGCCTTCTTTTCCTCGTGCTCTTCCATGAGCGGGTGATGGACATTGGCCGACTGCGCAGCAACACTTGCAAGCGTATTGGCCATAGCCTCAGAGTATGGGGTCGCAGCGACGATGCGCTCGGTTGCATGGCGAATCTTGGCAGTCGCGACCATTTCCATGGTACGAGTGATCTGCTTCGTGCTCTGAACCGACCCGATGCGTCGTTTAATATCGCGAAGACTGGGCATGCGCTAACCTCTATTTCTTCCCGATGATGAAGCTCTGCTTGAAGGTCGTGATCGCCTCAATGAGCTCATCCTTAATCGCGTCGCTGAGCTGCCCTTCTTCTGCGATGCGCTCCTTGAGGTCGCTGCGGACCGTGTGCATGTACTCCACAAGGTCGTTGCGGAAGCGGAGCGTGTCAGAAACGGGCATGCCGTCGAGGAAGCCCTGGTCGCCCGCGAAAATCGCGACAACCTGGTCTTCTACGTCCATAGCGGCATAGCGGCCCTGCTTGAGGAGCTCGGTCATGCGAGCACCGCGGGCAAGCTGTGCCTGCGTGGCCTTGTCCAGATCGCTGCCGAACTGGGCGAATGCCTGCAGCTCGCGATACGCGGCCAAGTCGAGACGCAGGGTACCTGCAACCTGCTTCATTGCCTTGACCTGCGCCGAACCACCTACGCGCGAAACGGAGATGCCGACGTTAACCGCCGGGCGCTGGCCCTGGAAGAAGAGGTCCGACTGCAAGAAGATCTGACCGTCGGTAATGGAGATGACGTTGGTCGGGATGTACGCCGAAACGTCGCCGCCCTGGGTTTCGATGATGGGCAGCGCCGTCAACGAACCCGCACCGTTCTTGTCGGAGAGCTTAACCGCGCGCTCCAGCAAGCGAGAGTGCAGATAGAAGACGTCGCCAGGATATGCCTCGCGTCCCGGCGGACGACGCAGCGTCAACGACATCTGGCGGTAGGCGACAGCCTGCTTGGAGAGGTCGTCATAGACGCAGAGCACGTGGCGGCCAGGGTTCGTGGCGTTAGCCGGCTTGCCGTCTTCGCCGTTGTACATGAAGAACTCGCCCATTGCAGCACCGGCCATAGGCGCGATGTACTGCAGAGGAGCGGACGAGGATGCAGGTGCAGACACGACGATCGTGTAATCGAGGGCACCGTGGCTCTCGAGCGTCTCCACAACGGTCGCGACCGTAGAGGCCTTCTGACCGATGGCGACGTAGATGCAGATCATGTCCTTGCCCTTTTGGTTGATGATGGTGTCGACGCCGATGGCGGTCTTACCCGTCTGGCGGTCGCCAATGATCAACTCGCGCTGGCCACGTCCGATGGGGATCATCGCGTCAATGGCGATGAGGCCCGTCTGCACAGGCTCGTGCACCGGCTTGCGCTCGATAACACCAGGGGCACGGAACTCGACGGGGCGATAACCTTCCGCCTCGATGGGGCCCTTGCCGTCCAGCGGAATGCCGAGCGGGTTCACGACACGGCCAAGCATAGCCTTGCCACAGGGAACTTCCACAACGCGGCCCGTGGTATGGACCTCGTCGTTTTCTTTGATTTTGTCGATGTCGCCCAAAAGAACGGCGCCGACTTCATCTTCTTCAAGGTTCTGGGCAAGACCATAGACCGTCGTGCCGTCAGACGCGACGAACTCAAGCAGCTCGCCAGCCATGGCGCTTTTCAGACCATCGACTCGTGCAATACCGTCGCCGATCTGAACTACATAACCAAACTCGCGGGTTTCGACGCTCGTCTGCAAGTTAGCAAGTTTGTCTCGCAGAATGGCATCAATTTCGCTCGCGGTGATTTCCGCCATTTACCTCTCACCTCCAGTCGTTACTGACGAGAGCTCTGCGCGAAGATTCTCGAGCCGCGTTGCAGTGCAGCAATCGACGCGCTTTCCGTTCGCTCTCACGTTCATGCCACCAAG
>CACZSV010000177.1 GCA_902783925.1 uncultured Coriobacteriaceae bacterium | reverse complement strand
TCCAAGAGAGCCGTGCACGGCACCTGCCGCTCCAGCTTCGCTTTCCATCTCGACAACGTCCACGGTGGATCCGAAGATGTTCTTCTGGCCACGCGCAGACCATTGGTCGACAAGGTCGGCCATGGGGCTCGAGGGCGTAATGGGGTAGATTGCCGCGACTTCGGTAAACGCATACGAAACGTATGCGGCAGCGGTGTTTCCATCCATCGATTTGAATTTTCTGTCCATGGGATCCTCTCTTCTCCAAGATACGGACAAGCCAATAGAATACCCATAAGCGATGCATAAAGAGTAGGCACATTGGCCATCAATTGGCTCATGTGCCTTATTACTCGGTGGAAGTTTTCTACGTCACGTGCGGGTGAACGTAGAGGCGGGCTCAAGCACGCCCGAATCCCCTCTTAGGAGAGCGCGCGCCGTATTCCCTCAAACAATTCGTCGTACTCATCGTAAGCTACGACATCGGGATACTCCGCCTTGACCTGCTCGCTTGCATGGAAGAGGAATCCTGCCTTGCTTGCACAGATCATGTCGATATCGTTATAGCTGTCGCCTGCCGCAATTGTCTCAAATCCAATTGACTGGAGCGCTTTCACCGTATCGAGCTTGGAATGCTCGCAGCGCATGCGGTATCCGCAAATAAAGCCCTGCTCATCGATCTCAAGCCCGTTTGCGAACAGGGTCGGCCATCCGAGTTTCTCCATGAGAGGGGTCGCGAACTCGGGAAACGTATCGGATACGATTATGACTTGGGTGATTCGGCGGAGTTTGTCGAGGAACTCCCGGGCGCCTTCGAGCGGCTCGAGCGCTTCGAAGAATTGAACGAGGTCACGAAGCTTAACGTCATGCTCGCGCAGGTAATCAATGCGAAACTGCATGAGCTTATCGTAGTCGGGCTCTTCGCGTGTGGTGCGCGTAAGCGCTTCGTTTCCCGTGCCCTTTGCGAACTCGATCCACATCTCCGGGACGAGCACGCTTTCCATATCGAGACACACAAGGTCCATAGCTTTCACATCCTTATCCGTGGGTTCGCGAGTATTATGCACGAAACGCATGTGCATGTTTTGCGCTATTGGCAGATTCGACGTGACCATTTCAATTTTGTCGGCAGGGGCTATGTTCGCCCAACACGGAATGTGCGACAATATCAGATTAATAATTTGCAGTTTCGTTAGGGAGATTTCGAGTGCAAGACGATCGAAGCAAATACGATAGAAGCAATTACGATAGGAACAGATACCGGCACCGCTCTACTTCAGATGAAGGCCTGACAGACGAGCGTCGTGAAGCGCAGGCGAGAAGCCGCGCCCGTGCCGTGCAGCAGGCGAATTCGCAACGAGGCCGTCAATCGCAGCGACAGACGCAGCGAGGTTCGAGCTCAAGCAGGCATGAATCGGTGTATTCGACACGAAACTCTTCGAGTCATGCGAGCCAATCTCGAAGTGCGAATCAGAATGCAGGCGCACGGAGAGCTTCGAATGCCCAGCGCGCAGGTTCGCACGATCGCCGCCATTTACAGCAGGCGCAACATGCCGTTCGTCCTGCTTACGCAAGCAGCTACACGCTTTCACACGACAAGGTCGAAAAGGCGCGTGACCAGCGCAAAAGGCGTGTTCTTCTTGGTGGCATCGTCGCCGCCATCATCGCCGTTATCGCGATTGTCGTCGTGTTCTTCCCGCCGTTTTATTCGGTTAAGGTCAACGGGCAGGATCGTACGGTTCAGATGGGCGCGACGATGCAGACGCTCATCGATAACGATTTCGCCTCGCCCAAGGCCGGCAATCTACTCGCTGTCGACGGCGAGGTTCTGAAAGAGGGCGGCGGCGATCTGTTCAGTGCGACCGTCGACGGTACCAAGACAAACGACCCCAAGGCGCCTGTTCCGCGGGGTGCCGTGATTGAGATATCAGATGGTGCGGACAAGGACGAGCCGTATACGGAAACCGTCGAGACCGTTCCCCATGCCACGAGCAAGACGACAGCCACTCGGGACTCGTATTACTTTGGCGCGATTCACCTGTATTCCGATGGCGAAGACGGACAGCAATCCGTTCGCAAGGGCGAGACCTCGGGCAAGACTGCCACGGTTGTGACCAAACAGCCCGTCGATTCGGGCTTCAGCTCGTTTTCTGTCGATACCGGCGGCGAAAAGGTCATCGCTCTCACCTTTGACG
>CACZSV010000176.1 GCA_902783925.1 uncultured Coriobacteriaceae bacterium | reverse complement strand
CGCGGATGCGTTCGCCCCGCAGCTGCCGCGACAAGTGCGACGAGCGGGTAGCGAGCGCATGAGCAAGCGCGCCCATGCGCTTTTCGCTAGAGTGCCTGAGCAAGAACGCCCATGTGCTATTTGCATCGCGCAATCATAAGATTACTAGGGTGTCTAGACCTGCGACAGAGCCGTCTCCTAGAACTTAGCGTACCTCTTCAGGTTCGCATCGAGCTTTTCAACATAGCGTTTGGCCGTTTCGGAAAGCTCGACGCCCCTCTTCACGATATAGCCCAGATGAAGCGTAACGTCGGTATCAAGCGGCAGGGTCTTCAGGCCGGCGCCATCGGAAATGCCCACGAGAATACCGCTCGTAACCGTGTAACCATTGAGCGCGACGATAGGCTCGGAAAGCGAGGCACGATCGGTACACGCGATACCCTTATGGCGCTTTTCATCTGCAAGCGCCTCTTCTGCAAACGCGAGCGGCGCATCCTCTTCTTGCTCAAAGTATACATACGGATAGTCCTCGAGCTGCTCGAGCGTCAACTTGTCGGCATTGACGAGCGGGTGGCTTGCCGGCAGCGCGACGCGCGGCGCAGATTTGATGAGCTCGACAAACTCGACGCCCTCGCGCGCGAAGGCTGCCTCAAGCTCGTCTGCAGTGCGCGTGGTCTCCACGAGCACGCCGAGCTCGCTTGTGCCAGACGAAACATCGTCGATGACGCCCTGCGTGGTTCTGTCGCGGAATGCGTACTCATAGGCATCTCCACCGCCCGCGAGCACGATGCTCGCGAACGTCTGAACATTGAACAGGTAATGCTGACCCGAAACTGCAAAATTCTTAGCCATATATATCAAACTCCCCAAACCTATTTACGCGTTGTGCTTGCGCTCGTCGATAAAGCGCTTGGCCTTGTGCTCTGCCGATACGCCGAGCTTGCCGGTATCGTAGACGATGACCTTGGCGGGGCGAACGCCCGTATGGGTCTTGAGTTCGCCTTCGACACGCTTTGCGACTTCGTCGTACGGCTCGTCGCTGCCAAAGGCGCGCTCAACCGAGACCTCGTATTTGGTCGTGAAGTTCTCATCATAGACGCGGATACGGTATTCGCCGGTCGTGCCCTCGTCATTGCGGACCACGTATTCGACATCGCTCGGGAACACGTTGACGGCACTCACGATGAACATCTCGTCTTTGCGGCCCTGGATATGCAGGCGCGTATGCGTGCGGCCGCATTTGCAAGGCGACCTATCGATCCAGCCAATGTCCCCGCTACGGAAGCGGATGTTGGGACGGGCGTGCTTGAGCAGTGTCGTGTAGGTAATCTCGCCCTGCTCGCCATCGCCTAGGACCTCACCTGTCTGCAAATCGACCACTTCGACCAGAATCTGGTCTTCGATGATGTGCAGACCGTCTTTGTACTCGCACATTCCGGCACAGGCGCCGTAGATATCGGAAAGCCCAAAGAAATCGTACACCTTGACATCCCAAAGGTCTTCGATGGCCTTGCGCGTACTCTCGATGGAGCCGCCCGGCTCGCCCGAGATGATGAAGGTCTTGAGGCTCGCGAAATCCTTCTTGGGGTCATAGCCCTGCTCGATGGCCTTTTGACCGAGCAGCCATGCGTAGCTTGGGCTCGACCACATATAGGTGGGCTGATACTGCTTCATAGCCCACAGCAGGCGGGCAGACGGGACTGCTCCCACCCAAATGCCCAGCGCGCCGAGTTCTTGAGCGCCAATGACGTCCGGACCGCCAACGTAGAGCGCCATGTTCATGGCGTGCAGGTAGCGGTCGTTGGGGCGCATGCCCGTCTGCCAGAACAGACGCGACTGCGCGTGCTGAAAATCTTCGAAATCCTTTTGCGTGAACGGGCTCATGGTGGGAACGCCAGTAGAACCCGAGGAAGTCGCCATGTACACGACTTCGTCTTCGGGCACACAGCAAAGCTCACCGAAGAACGAGCCGACACCCTGGCAATCACGCTCGGTCTGCTTATCCGTAAAGGGGAACTTCTCGAGATCCTTCAGGGATTCGATGTCGGGGCTCACGCCCGCCTCATCCCAAGCGCGCTTATAGTACGGGCTGTTCTCGTAGGCAAACTTCAGCTCCTCTTTCAGGTATTTGAGCTGCAGCTCCTCGAGCTGCTCGCGTGGGAGAGTCTCGACCTCAGCATCGTAGTATTTCTCATCGTAAGGAAGATCTTTAAGCGCCATGCGCATCTCCTCTCATCTCGGTGTTTTATTCCTGCTTCAGTGCAATGCCGTATATTTCAGCATGTTTGTTTGCTATTGAAAAGAGCAATGGCAATAACTTAGTTTTATACCTTGCTATTGAAATATACGATTGCCACGTGATTTATTTGCTGCAAGTCATCGGTGTATTATATGCCCCACTTTTCAAAATTAGAGAGGATACCAATGACGCTGCAGCAGCTCCGCTACCTCATTGCAATTGCCGAGGCAGGATCCATAAGCGCCGCCGCAAACAATATCTATGCATCGCAATCGAATCTATCGATTGCGATCAAGGAACTCGAAAGCGAGTTCGGGCTGACGATTTTCACGCGCTCTAACCGCGGTGTCACGCTCACAAACGAAGGCACCGAACTTCTCGCCTATGCCCGCCAGGTCATCGAGCAGGCAGATATGCTCGAAACGCATTTTTCCTCGGAAGCCACCGATGCGCGACTCGCGGTCTCCACACAGCACTATGCGTTCTGTGTGCGCGCGTTTATCCAAACCGCCGATGCATGCACGAGCGAAGAATACGATTTCATCATGCGCGAGGCGGCGACCGGAGAAATCATCGACGACGTGCGCACCTTCAGAAGCGACATCGGCATTCTCTACGTCGACAAGAATAACTCGCGTGTGCTCCAAAAGGCATTTGACGATGCAAATCTCGTGTTCAGACCGCTCTTCGAGGCGCCCGTGAACGTGTTTGTGGGCGAGCACCATCCGCTTGCCACACGCAAGAAACTCGAACTCGAAGAGCTCGAGAAATACCCGCGCTACTCCTTCGAGCAGGGCACAACAAATTCGTTTTTCTTCTCGGAAGAACCACTTGGCCAGATCCCGCACAAGAAGAACATCCGCATTTCGGACCGCGCCACGCTCACGAGCCTGCTCACCGACTTCAACGGCTATACGCTCTCGACGGGCATCCTCACGCCCGAAATGCAAAATGGCATCATATCGATTCCGCTCGATACTGACGTAACAATGACCGTCGGGTATCTCATCCATAAGGAACGCAAGCTCAACGAGCTGCTCGGAGCGTACATCGAGAACCTCTGCGACGTAATACAGAGCAACCCCAGCGTCGCAACCTACCTGGGTGAATAGGCCGCCCGAGCCGATTGAAACCCTATGCTCGTAGGGGCGGGCTTCAGCGCTTCGCGCTTGTGCTCGCAACGACAAAAGGACCCCATGCAGCCCAATGCTGCATGGGGTCCCGGCTTTTCATCTTGCCTGTGCGCTTATGCGCCTGTGATGAAGGGAAGCACGTTCCAGATTAGGATAACCGCAACCAGCACAGGAGCGATGTACTTAATCAT
>CACZSV010000175.1 GCA_902783925.1 uncultured Coriobacteriaceae bacterium | reverse complement strand
TGGTTCCGGCAAAAGGTGCACGGGTTCTCTTCCGCGGCCAGTGCACCTTCTGGTCCCACGGCCAAAGGTGTGCGGATCTCCCGTCAGCAGTCGTGCACCTTTTTTACACACCGTGCCTGCCTCCTCGCTTTTGAGAATGCACCTGGCAATACCAGAAGGAGTACATTCTAGAGACGCAACGAGCTCGGGGTTTCTAAAACTATTCCGAATCATATCGGGGACATTTCCGATCTGCACCGGAAATATGTCGAGTTCTTGTTAGGTTTTGGGGGTGGTTTGCCCGGATGATTTGTTCCTACAATCCAAGAGTGAAATGAGAGAAGAGAACAAACGTATCTCGCAGTAAAGGATTGGCAATGATTATTCTCGGACCATCAGAAACATACAAGCTGCTACGCAGGACTGGCAAGCTTCCAAAGCAGATGCCTGCAGCAAAAAGGCAGCAAATCATCACTGCAAATGCGCTCATCCCAATGCCACGCCATATTTTGAATCAAAAGAGCATCCTTTCGATTCCTCCCAGCATTGACGATGCCACTGCGGGTGATCTCGCAATTCTTGGAATAATGCATCCTAATTCAAGCAAACTTTCACAGACGTCACTCACAGCAGTTGTTAATACGCGTGAATTGCGGCGTAATAGCAAAAAGTATTCAAGTATGCTCGTTGCGAAGGATTTGCCACAAAAATCGATTCTCCAGTTTACAGAAAATGTCTATGCTCTTTGTCCTGCGCTCTGTCTCATTATGCTTGCTCGTCTTCGAACGGTTTGCGATGAAGAACTCGTTTTTGCGGCAAGTGAGCTCTGCAGCAGATACACATATGGTTTTGATGATCAGCTCATTGAGTGTATTCCTCTTACAAATTTGCAGCATATCGAGCACTATCTCAGAGAGATTTCCTCACTTAATACTCATGCTCCAATTGGAGCTCGTCGATTGCAAAAGATTCTCTCTCATGTACAAAGTGGGGCTCGTTCACCATTCGAAATTGCAAATGGAATGCTGATGAGCTGGCCGGTTCATGGCGGTGGCGTTGGTGTGCCATCGTTTGAACTCAATAGGTGTGTTGAGCTTACGGTTGAAGAACAAAAGGAATTGGACAAGTCCTTTCTTGAGGTGGACTTTGCTTGGCCCGACAATAACGTAATTCTTGAATACAACGGTGGAGTTCACAATTTTCAGCGAGATCCTGATTCGGCGAGAATTAACGTGCTGCGCGACAAGGGGAACACTGTTGAAATACTCTCAAAGCAAATAATGAAAAACCCGGATAGCTATTTGAAGTTTATGAGGCGTCTCGAGGGACCGCTCGGGTTTAGAATTGCCGAGGATGCGAACTCACAGAATCGGCAACGCGAGTTGCTGCGACGTGTCATAGGTATCGCTGAACATCGTGAGGGATTAGGTCAATTGCAAGCCAAGGTTGTGTACTAAAGGGGCTGTCAAAAAACGGTGTGCGGATTTCCCCGGTGCGGTCGCGCACCTTTTGGTCCCAGCGGCAAAGGTGTGCGGATTTCCCATCCGCACTCGTGCACCTTTTGGCCCCAGCGGCGAAGGTGTGCGGATTCATGACCGCAGCCCGCGCACTGGTGCCAAGACCGTCACTCTGTCCAAGGAAGCTTGATGTTTGGAAGATCGAGCTCTTGCACATCCTGGAGATCGTACACAATCCCGTTGTCCTCGAGCTCCTTCAAAAACGCGTTCACATAGAGGGGGCTTGAGAACCTCTGCAGGAAATCGATCATGAATCGCCCGTTCACTGCTGCAATCTCGACGAGCAGGCCATTAGTCGCAGAAGACGTCCACGACCTGAAATCGCGGATATACTGCTCTGCCTCCTTGTAATTTGCCTTTCCAACATAGCTTACGGTGGCCGTGATTAACTTGCTTGCAAGCCCGTTGATATAGGAGATTACCTCGAGCCGCTCCTGGTCGCTTTCTTTTGAAAGAATCATGCGGTTCATTCCAGCGTTGGAGGCCACCCCTGCCAGCACAGTCTCCTCCAAGGTTTGGGCAAAGACCATTCCCCGGTAAATCGTGCCTTGCCGTTCAAGAGGCCAGTCGCGCATCTTGTCTTTGTATTCCAACATCACTCCGCCTACCAGGCTCTGATGCGCCAATGGTGCGCGGAGCGCTTTCCTCTGATTCACGCACAGGGCGATGCGGATGACGTCTTCTGCATCCGGGAACAGTTTCGCGATAGCTCGGCTGAGCAGAAGGGCGACCATCGTCCCAGGGCTTCCGTCATTATCAAGGGTGAATCTCATGAATTCGGATTCGGAGATGGCGATACTGTATGCCGTTTGCTGTCGATCCTCCTCAAGACCGGCCGCAATAACGGGGTTCAGTGCATTGGGCAAGTCGTTGCGCGAGGGAGTCGGAAGATTGGTCCTGTTGACCACGGGATCGATCCACTCCTCTTCGGGGATCTCGTCTCCGACAAGACGTATGCCCGCATCGTTCAGCTCGACGTTATATCGCTCGGAACAGTAGTAGTAGAGGAGCGTTCTCATTACCTCATACGCGCCCGTTCCGTCCGTCAAGCCATGAAATACGTCCAAGATGATCCAGTTGTCCTGCCAGCAAAACGCGATCATATGGAAATGCGAGTCTTCCGAATTCAGGTCCACGCCGTGAAGCGAATTCGTGATGACGACAGGCCGATGGTTTTCCGCAAAATAGAACTGGCCATCCTTTCTCTGCAGCTCAACGCAGAAATAGGGGTATCTTTCCATGGTGATGTCGACAGCGTGGCGGAAAACCTCCGGGTCGATCAGGTCGCGCAGGCGAATTCGGGCCCTGATCACGTGGGGACTTTCTTTGGTCGTTACATACATCCCACGAAGTTCTGTAAATAATGCTTGCTCCATTTTCCTCACCGCAAACCCTTTTTCCTGCTCCCGTTTTTCTGCAATCGAGCATTCCCAGGCCATGGTCGCGAAAACCCGGTGTATGGAACGCTACATCAGGCTATGAACCGCATCTTTCGACGAGCGTTCTTGCGGGCCTTCGCCTTTCCATGCAGCTCGGGGCCTATGTCTTTGACGATCATAGTGTCCCCTCCTGTCCCGATCGCTCACGCGCAATTCACTGAAAATTCTACATGACGGGGAAGCGAACTGGTTCACGAGTTCTCAACGCCTGCACCCTCATGCCGTTTTGTGCGATACTGCACCCAACACAAACAACGACTCTGGACCAGGAAACACGAGGAGCACCATATGGGACATATCGACAGAACCGTTTACGAGGCGCTTGGCAGCGCAATCGAAGGCGACGTCACTATTGGCCAGGACAGCAGCGTTTGGTTCAACGCCGTCGTGCGTGGTGACATGCGCGAGGTCGTCATTGGCAGCCGCACGAGCATCCAGGATTGCGCCGTCGTTCATACAGATACCGATTACCCGACAAAGATCGGCGATAACGTGACCATCGGCCACGGCGCCATCGTGCATGGCTGCGAAGTGGGCGATAACACTATCATCGGCATGGGCGCCATCGTGCTCAATGGGGCAAAGGTCGGCAGCAACTGCATTATTGGCGCCGGCACGCTCGTGACGCAGGACAAGGTCATCCCCGATGGAAGCGTTGCATTTGGAAATCCCGTCAAGATCATGCGCGACATCACGCCCGAAGAAATCGCGGACAACACGGACAACGCGAATAAGTACGTTTCGCTTGCGCGCGATGCCCGCACCTTCGACCTGATCGAGGCGGTGTCTCCTGCAGGAGACTAGATTGCATGACGGCTGACACCACAGACGCCTAATCAGCTCCCTAAACTGCGATGTATTGACGGCACTTTCGACAAGAGGATTGAAAATATGGACAACCAGGTCAACGACGAAGTGCGGCAATACCTCGACCAACACCCCGAGATTGCGGCCACGTGGGGCATACCCAATGCGAAGAGCCTCGCGCGCATAACCTTCATCTTGCTCAACACGTTGCTCATCGTGCTCATCGTGGGCGTCTTCGTTTACTTTTCCACGGCTAGCTTCGAAATGGTGAATAACCAGACGTCCGGCCTCATCATCGTGATCATCCTCGCGTATGTCGTGAGCGCCGTCCGGATTTTTCAGCTACGTGCCGAGCGTAGGGACCTCGTGGAGTTTCGCCCGTTCTTGCGCCAGCGGCTCACGGGCAATCCGGAAACGGACGCCGAGGCGCAGATGCAGGCCGAGGAGGATTTCGATTGGACGTCGAATAAATTCACGTATGTGTGCCGCATGATCGGCATTGCGGGGCTCGTCATCTTGGGAATCAACACCTACCAGGTCGGCGTGCAGGATATTGGGCGCACGTTGCTCTTCGATGGCGCGATTCTGGTGTATCTCATCGGTGCGGCTTGGAACAACTTCGCGTTCAAGGCCGAGCTGCTCGAACTCGAGCTTGTGGAGAGAACGGACAAGACGCTGCAGTATCAGAAGGCGCATCCGCGAACAGTGGCGCTACCCGATTCAAACGATGACGAGGACTGGTAGAGCGGCCTGTCTGCGAAACTGAATCGATGGGGGCAGCTGCCTGGGCAATTGAAACGGTGAAGATAGCTGC